>CAZKDT010000021.1:0-15768 GCA_964551515.1 uncultured Desulfobacteraceae bacterium
GGAGAGAAGCGGAGCCGGAGGCCCAAAGGACCAGGTTTTTCAGGGCAAAATAAATTTTACTGTTGTTATTGCATATGCAAATGTCTGGTTAATTTATCCTCACAATAGGCTTCGGTTTCCAATACATATCTTTCCTGCAAGAGTTGCAGTTGGTGAAGCATGAACATGAGAACAATACTGATAAGAAGCGCGATCAGGGTAGAGTTAAAAGCTACTCCCAAACTGCGGGTAACACCAAAGATCTCTCCTTCAATGGCTTGGTGCGCCTGCCCGAGCGCATCTCCAATTCCCCGGACCGTGCCGATGAATCCGATGGAGGGAATGGCCCAGGCAATATACCTGATCATAGACAATTCGGATTCCAGCCGTTCGCTTTCCACCGAGCAGTAAGCATGGGTGGCATCCGCAACATCCTGAACATTGCGGGTAGAGCTGAATCTCTGCAAACCTGCAAGTAACGCTCTTGGAAGCAATGCGTTCCGTTGATACGGCGGCAACGCTTGAATCTCCCGGGACAGTTCCCGGGTATCTTCAGGCAGGATACGCACACCCTCGGCCAGCGAAATCAAATCCCTCTCTATCAACGTCCGGTGCCTTATGGTGGTAACGGCTTTAAATACCATAATAGCCAGCGCCCAGAACATGAGAATAAAACACGCTTCCTGCTCATAGTCTCGAATTAACACGTAGGCCGACCGCTCTATACCCAGGGTTTTGTCCGTTTGGATCATCACGGCCTGCCGTTCCAGGATGGCATCGGCATTTGGACGGATGATGCTCACGTAAGCAGCATGGACAATAATGATAATCAAAATCAGAGCGAACACCTGGTAAATAAATTCCATGGATAGGGGTAATGTTTTTTTCATGATGAATTCTTTTAGTTTGCAGTTTTAATCATACCTTCATTAATCAAGTTTCACTCCACCTGATCGCGAGTGCAACCAGCAATCCCATGATTCAGTTTTGATACCGATCAAATATCGTAGGGAAAATCCACCCCCTGATCCGCCGGAATTTTTTCCGAAGGGACGAACGGCTTCATCTGTTTTGTGCTCTTTTGGACATTTTTATCTTTTGTCGGGGGTTCCGATGGCGTTGTTTTTTTCTTGCTCTTTGAGAAATCATCGGCAGTAACGGTGTCCGACGGTTTCTTTGGATCATTTTGCGCAAGATATATTCCCGCATGCTGACTTGATTCCACATGTTGTATCAGCGGCCCGTTTAAACCCCTCAAGGATCTTCCCGGCTCGGTTCCGGCACCAGTCATTTGGGGAACGCAGACCCCCAAACAAACCATAATTATGATATACTGGTTAGTCATTTTAAGTACCTGCAAACCCGAAACCCCACATCCTCCCGTTTATCATCGCCGTAACTGCGGTATGCCAGCCTCAGCGTGCCGATGCTTCCGTGTTTCCAGCCGGAACCCCGAATTACATGGTGTTTACCGTAAACCGGCCCGACCGGGTCTACATACAGCTTTTCGGGTGCATAGCTGTAAATCGAATAATAATCGTGACACCATTCCGCCACATTTCCCCCCATATCATACAGGCCCAGCCCATTGGGTTTAAATTTTGCCGGAGGGGCCGTTGTTGCATATTGATCATTGTACCCTTCAAGAACGTTCGGGAGCAAGTCTTTTGCGGATTGATCGGAATAATTTCCCGATAACTGCTTGGGAGGAAATTTATGACCCCATGGATATTTTAAGGATATCTGCGTGTGGGTAAACCGGGCACAGTATTCCCACTCGGCCTCGGTAGGCAGGCGATAACCGGTATTTAACGGTTCTACTGCAATTAGCTTTTCCCCTTTTTTACTATAGGCAGGCGAAAGTGACTCCTTGGCGCTGAGCCAGTTGCAGAACAGAGCCGCCTGTTCCCAGGTTATCCGAACCACGGGCTGATCGTCACGATTCAGATGTTCGGATTTGAACATTCCTGAATGGTGCCCGACTATAAATTCCTTGAACTCTTTGTTGGTCACTTCTTGAAGCCCCATGTAAAACGGCCGTGTCAGTTTGACCTTTCTCAGGGTCTCGTTGGATCTGCGTCCCTGTTCTCTGCGTGAAGATCCCATGGTATAGGTTTTGGGTCGAATTAACTTGAGGCGGTAACCGGTTGGGGTGGTGATTATCAAGGATGTGGCTTTATTGGAAACACTCTCTTTTGCCAGGGCAATTTTCAGTTCTTGGGGGAACCCGGGCCGGGGTGTGATACGGGTACGATAGGAGTGGTATCCTTTTTTTCTAAATTCTAGGATATGTTCCACAGCAATCAGTTGTAATTGCTTGGGGGGAGCGCCCCATGATTTGCCGTTTACCAGAAGTTCCGTATCTGCCGGATTCAACCACAAGCGTATGATGCCTTCTCTGGGCTTTAAATCTACATCGAGCTGTGTTGACGTTGCCGATGGAACGTTCACATTACGGGTTGCTTTTTCATAACCGGCCTTGGAAATTCGAACCACGTGATCTGTGTTGGGAAAAAGATCAACCACCAGCGGTGTTTGACCCATGAACGTTCCGCCAATCATCACACTCGCCCCGGAGGGTTTTGTTTTGACCGTCAACTTGCCGTCCGCCGGCTGGAGCCGTATATCCTTTATTTCCAAGGGGTCATTGGGTTTCACGACCAGGCGGTGTTTCCAGGTTTTATAGAGATCGGCGCTAATTTCCAGCAGGTAAGCACCGGCTGCAAGCTGAATGCGTAATGGGGTATTTCCGAAGGATTTCCCGTCAATTTTCAGGGTGGCGCCCTGGGGCACGGAACTGACGGTAACATCCGACCATCCTGGAAGCAGCGCCATATTAAATTCCTGAAGTTTTCCGCATCCGTGCACAGTGATATCCGTCTTCAAATCCTGGTAATTCGAGGCACGAATTTCAAGTTTGGTCGTGCCCGGCGGTGTTTCAAAACTTTCTATGGGAGTTTTTCCGACCTCATGACCGTCGATAACCACCCGAGCACCCACAATGTTGCTTTGGGTCCCACCGGATTCATGGGCTTGAATCATCAGCCGACCGGGAAGTTTGTTCATCTTCAGATGTAACTTCTGCCGTTTTTCAGCGCCGACCCGAAACGTATGCTCAAGGGGGAAAAAGCACTCCTTTAAAGCCCTCACCGTGTATTCTCCGGGTCGCAACAGATAATGATCGCCGATTCGGAGCCTGAGCATGCTTCCGGAAAGCGCCAGGGTTTCAGGAACAGGCGCGATCGTTATCACCACCTGGCGGGCCGTAAACATAAACCATGCCGAGATCCCCAATAAGATCAGAGCAACTCCAAAAAAAACACCGGCAAGCCATTTTAAGATGTTAAACGGCTTTACTCTTGGGGGGGGATGGTTGGAACGAAAGGAAATGGGCTCGATTTTTATGGGTTTTGATTCCATTTTTTTGAGGTCACACCTTATTTTTGCATATAACCGTCACCCGCACTGCTTTCGATCGGGGTTTCACAATGATTTTCCGCCGGACATCTTTGTAACCGTCCCGTGAACCCACCACGGTGTAACTGCCGGGTCTCAGCGATAACTCACGAGTGGCAAATCGCCCGAGCTTGCCGACTTTATAAACGGCAACTTCCGTGAGATTATCTGATTCGATCATCACCTTAACGGGAGTCCGGGCGGCATCCACCAGCGCCTTTAATTTATCCAACCGTTGGCTGAGTTGCGGTCCCATCGGTTGTAAGCTTTGGGCTTCCTCGATGACAAGTATCGCATTTTGAAGCTGCGGTTTTGATTCCATAACATCGGGTTTTTGAAGAAAAAACTGAATTCGCTTGGCAATGCGAATATGTTCCAGAGCACGTTCTTTACCCTGTACGGCAAAGCTGATATTGGGGTCAATTTTAAGAACCGCCAGGTAACCTCTAAGGGCCTTGTCCCAATCCTCAGTGTGCTCGGCAGTCAACGCATTCTGTCGCAGTTTTTCAATTTTAGCGAGCCGGATTGCCTCATCCACCTGTAATAGGGCATTTTGCACTTCCCGTGAATCGGGCCGGAACGATTTTGCCCTTAGAAGCTGGGCTCGCGCAGATTGATAACAGCCGTCGTGATATGCCGTCAATCCATCTGATATGAGTTTCTGAAACTGTTGGCCCACGATCCGTTCTTTCATTCGATTTAGGGCCTTTTGAGCCTCTTTGGATTCAGGGTCCAGCTTCAGGGCTTCCCGGTAATCGGTATGGGCAAAAGCAAACCTGTCGTTTTTCTCATGGGTTTTGCCCGATTCTATCAGACGGTTCACCGCATCAAGCTTCTCAGCCCGTTCCAAATTTCGTTGGGCCGGATCACTCAACGGTTCGATCATTAAGGCCATGCGGAATTTTTTTTGGGCAATGTTACTGTCACCCTCTTCAAAAGCCTTCCGACCTTCCTCAAACAGTCTTTGAAACACAGCTTGGGTCGTGTCGGCCAACTCGGCAGCTTTCCTGCCGGCTTGCGAATATTTTTCAGCGGCATCTAAAAACTTTTGATCCATAAACCCCTCATCCGCTTCCCGGCTGAGGGATGTCATTTCCTCATATTCTTTACCGCCCCATTCAGCCACGCCTTTTTCTTGGATCACTTCTTTTAGTTTTAAAAATGCTTCCAGCGCCTTCTCCGCCTTTTCTTTTTCAAGAGCCCGTTTTGCAGGATTAATCGTTTGTTGCAGATCCATGGCCTCTTGTGGGTCGAGAGTCACGGATTCCGACGGTGTCAAAGGGTCGACCTGTAATTTGGTCCTCCGAGTGGTATCCGGCGCCTGTTTCTTTTGGACGCCGACCTCCGATTTTTCGGGTCCATGGGTTTCTTCACTCACATTCACCGGATATTTCGATAAATGACGGATAAAAATAAAGCCGCCTGCTGCCATTACCACCAGACCTGTAAGCAAGAGGTAAATAGGCATCACAGTTAACCGAAATGCACGGGATGAATCCGGCTGACCGCTGTGACTGCGCACCTTAAGCGGCGTGATTATTTCCACGTTGTGATCTGAAGTCTGTTGATTTTGAAGAGATTGATTCGATTTTTCAGATGGCATAGTCAAACGTCTCGGAATTTTCTTTTTTGGATACAGACCCGCCTGCCATTGCAAGGCACGAGCGGGCAGGTGAACACAGATTATCAAGATTCTTAAATTATAAAATACCAATATGATCTTTGTATATCTTCGAAAATCTGCGTCCTATTCAGGGTTCTCCGTTTTTGTCTTTTCCCCGGTTTCCGTTGAAACATCCGGATCAAAGCCGGTTTCCAGGACATATATCTGTTCTAGCAATTCGCGCCAGCGTTTAAATTGTTCCTCTGCCGACCCGGTCAGCTCATACTGCTGACCTTCGAACTCCATGACAACAGGCCGCATCTCGCTTCCAAAAGATTCACTGAGTTCCTTGATTGCTTCTGAATGGATCTCCGCTTCCTTGGTAATATTAAACCCCTGGACGATTACCTGACCGCCCACCAGGATCATGCCCATCTGAATCGATCCGGTATTGTTGACATCCCCTGCGCTCAGCGCAATAGCACCTGCCACGAGCAGTCCGCCTACAATTTTGCGGATCGTGCCATCCCGCTTGATCTTTTTAATGGCCTTAATTTCTTCGTAATTGAGTTTGCGCCAATTCTCGTAAGAAGACCACATCTCAGAATAATATTCTTCATAGTATCCGTTCAAGGTGTCGATATACATGTTTTCCCGCTCCCGTATCTTAAGTATTCGGATCATGATAGGGTCTTCATCGGCGGGCAGGCGATTAACAGTAATGATGTTTTTTTTATCTTTTTCCAGATATCCACTGTAGACAGATGGTGCAAAATTCTCTGCAAATTTTAATTTGGATACGGCACGGATTTTTTTGATTTTCTCAGGAGACAACCTTTTGAAATATTCAGCCATGTCATTGGAAATCGCATTGTATAGGTCCTGATATGCGTCTTTTTCTCCCATGAGATTGCCGGAATAAAATTCGGACGTGGCTTGGGATTTATATTTTTTACTGAACCAGCGTCTTCCTGTGACATCGACCACGTCTATTTGAAGTGCCAAATTTTCTCCGTTTGACTCAAGGATTTTACCTTTAACCAGAACATCGATATTTTCCGTCTCAATGGGAAGTACACGAACAGCACCCCAGTAACTACTTTGCTGCAGGGTATTTTTCAGATGATACGGTATAAAATGGCTTTCCGCTTTTCTGACTTCCGGGCTGGTATGTTTTTCATTGGCTTGCTCTTTGGTAATTTTGTCGGACTCAAAGACTTGAATGCCGATATCAAGCAATTGGTGTTCAAGGATTTCTTCCTGAGATTTCATTATGTCAGTGGGGCCGACTTTCTGAGCATAATAGGGGGAACACCCATTAGATAAAATTAAAATAAAACATATGAATAACAATTTATAATGATAAGTAAATTTCATCTAAGCACATGAGTGACCTTTGTTCCAATGGGCACATTGGAATGGATAGGGCACAATTCCGCTTTGATACCCCGCAGCTTGCCGTAGCGGAGCGGGGGTCCCGCCCATCTGGGCTGCGGGGAGCTTTATTTGCCTTTATTTTTTTTTATAGTGTTCATATTCTTTCCAGAGCTTTTTCCTGAGTTCAGGATCAGTTTCCTCTTCCGCCGCTTCGCGAAGCTGTCTGGCAACGATATCATCATCTTTAGGGTCGTAGCGATTTTTAGGATGATTCCCGGCACCTTCAACGCCTTCCCGGGATGGGTCCCGGGCGATCAATTCACTATCATCATTGTCTTTTTCAGATTTATTTTCTTTTCCGGTTTCCGAAGTGTCTTCCTCTATTTCGACCTTTTTCTGCGCTTGGGTTGAATCCTGCTCGGACTCAGAGGATTCTTCTTCAACATCCGTATTTATTTCGATGCCCTGGTCACGCAAGCGTTTTGCCGCCTCCTCCACTTCCTCGGCCAGATCTCTCATTCGCTCCGACGATTTCGCACGGATCAAATCCAATTCCTTGAGCAGCATCTCGTCGAATTGGGCCAGAGAGCTATCCAGTTGGCAATCCAGCGCAACCACTTCATCTACCACCTGTTCCTCGGGGATTGCAGGGTTGATCATCGCTTCCGTATCATCACTATACTTTGACCCATCCGGTGCTTTTCGGATATCATACCTGGCATTGAGTGCTTCTATTTTTGTAACCATCTTGCGGTTTTCAGCAACCATGGCCTGAACCCGGCTCAAGTAACCTTCGTAATCTTCAACCATATCCGACGACGCATCCCCGGATTTTTTAAGTTTTGACAGCTCTGAAGCGATTTGTTCCTCGGTGGCCATGCTGATACGTAAATCCTTACGTGCCAATTCAAGTGCGGATTCAATTTTTTGTCGAGTAGCTGCATATAGGTTTACGCACAGCCCAAGCAATATAATTCCCAAAAAAATAGCTTCTCTCCATTTGAAAGTCTTCATGATAACTGTCAACATCCTGTTTGTTGAGAAATGTAAGTTCTCAATAAATTATGGATTCGGCTCAATATCACCATTTGATACATCAGAACTTATTGAGACGTTACTGAGAAATCAAAAAGCTATCTGAAATTAAAGCAATAATCACATTTACATATATCAAATATAAGCAATTAAAAATACCTGTCAATCATTGAATCCCTGCATTGATCGAACGGGTAAAGAATCCGGGCTGGAATGTCCACGGATTAACCGTGAATTTTCTTTAACACCCAGGCCACACTTTCCCCAAGAACCTTCATGGTACCCAGACCTTTTTCTCGGCGAGTTGAGCGGGGGGGCTGTTTTAAACTTAAATGTTGCCGGTTACAAAATGCCCATAATGAAGGGTATGATCGATGATATACCGCTTAATATGCATGACCGGCATCTTTTCCCGGATAACATAGCGATACAGCCCCGCGTTGGTGATATCCCCGATAAAGACGGCCCCGATGAGCCGGGTGCCTTCTGGATTAAAAACCACCTTGCGGTAAGTTGTCTCCGTGGCATGCCTGTATATCTCAAAATCGTGGTCTTTTGCGTGGACGACACCCATGGAAACAAACGGTTCCCCGGCCACCTGAGTTGCATTCAAAATGCCTAAGGTTCCGGAATAGGCTGTTTTTACGCCCGCCATGTTCCGGCCGGCACACCGTCCCATTTCAACGGCGTTTGTCCACAAGGCCGTCATGATCCTGTCTCCCGAACCAGGATTGAAGGTTACGGCAACATCACCGGCAGCAAATGCATCCGGCGCACTGCACGCCGTATACCGGTCAGTAACAATCCCCTTTTCAATCCGCACATGGCTACCTTCGAGAAACTCAACATTGGGTCGCACCCCTTTTCCGATGCACACCATATGGCAGGACATTTCACCCCCGGGGTCAAGGACAACTCCGGTGACACCGGTACGGTCTGCAATGATATGGGTTGCAGCGCATCCTGTTTTGATTTTAAGACCGGCTTTATCCATGGCATTACGGAGCAGGAATGCATCTTCAGGTTCCATGAGCCGTGAAAGCACCTCGGGTGAATAGACAACCAGCGTAACCTTCAAACCCCTTTCAAGAAGGGCGAAGGCAACCTTTAGGTTTAAAAGACCGCCCCCTAACATTACGGCATGATCCGACGTTTCAACTCTTTTGACCATGTTTCTGGCATGGGCCAGTGTTCTTAAGGCGAAAACACCCTTTGCATCGGCGCCGTTGATTTCCGGCGGAATATACGGTCGGCTTCCCGTGGCAAAGAGTATCTTTTCATAGGCCAAACCGCCGCTTCCCTGCACAGAAACTATTTTTTCGGCGGTGTTCACCGATTCCACCCTGGCGCCGGTCCTTACGGTAATATCCCGGCCGGTATAGGGACCACAACCGGCCAGAGCCATATCTTTCGAACGCTTTTTCCCGGACACTAAAAAAGGAATCAAAGGTCGGTAATAGGGTGTGTCCGGTTCCTCCGAAAACACCGTAACAGAGCCCTGCCGATCATGCAGACGGATGGTATGGGCGGCAGCCATGCCCGCGGCGCTTGCCCCCACGATAATGTATCTGCTTTTGTCTTGCCTCACATTATCCCCTTTCCGCCCGAAGTAACTCCCGGGATACATGTTTACGAACCTTGACCGAAAAAGAATCCACAGTTTCGTAGACCAGCGCCCCGGTGGGGCATGCGCTCACACACGCGGGAATTTCCCTGTCCGGGCAGCGATCGCAGCGATAGGCCTTGTGTTCTTCCAGATAACGGCCGATAACCCCGTATGGACATACCATTACACAGGTCCAGCAGCCAATGCACTTGTCCGTGTCTGTGATAACCACTCCGTTTTCATCCCGGCTGATAGCGCCGCTGATGCAGGCATACATACAGGGTGCGTCTTCACAATGCCGGCAGACCAACGGAACTTTGCCGTCAGGTTCCACCCATTGAACATACACACGGCTTTTGGGAACCGGTGTTTCCCATATGGCGCCGAACAGGGTTTTGCTTTTGGAATGTTCCACCGCACAGGCAATCGTGCAAGACAGACATCCAACACATCGATGGGTTTTTACAAATATTTCTTTTGGCTTTAACATAGCCTGCTCCTTTTATAGTGCCTGAACGAAAACTGTCTTTTTCGCCAATATCTGCGTCAGACTCAAATTTTAATCCTCGAAATACTCAATGTATGTCTGTGGTTAAAATTTTCGTCTTTCTTGATCTTAACGAAAAATCCTAGCTTTCGTTCGGGCACTACTTGTATTGGTTTTTCATTAGATTCCCAATGCCTGGCGTTTCTTATCCATGTGCGCGATCATCAGGCCAGCGCCTTTGACAGGATCGGGTTCCACGGCAAATGCGGCGCCCACCACTTCATTTGCACCGAGGGTCAGCACATCGGTCACAACCTTGCTTCCCAGGACCGGGGGTACGGTCCCGAGCACCGTGAAGATCCCCGAAGATACCACATAAGCGCCGATGCTTACCGCCTTTTCGCTCATCCATTCCGGAGCAGCGCCCGCCACGGGAAGATCGCTGATATCCACCCCGAGTGCATTGGCAACAGCAGCACAGACCGTTAAGATACGGCTGATATCCACACAGGAGCCCATATGCAGAACCGGAGGAACACCAAGGTCCTGGCATACGCCCTTGAGTCCGTCACCCGCCTGGTCGGCAGCTTCGGGAAGCATCAGGCCGAACTTGGCACAGGCAATGGCATTGCACCCGGTTGTGGTCACCAGCACATTGTTTTTGATCAGTTCCCTGACCAAAGTGACGTGGCCGTGATCATGCTTGACTTTGGGATTGTTGCATCCCACCACACCGGCTATTCCCTTGATATCTCCGGACTTGATCGCGTTCAGCAGAGGATCCAGGGTACCCCCCAGGGCCTTGACGATGGCTTCGGCGCTGAAACCGACCATGCATTCGGTCTTGTCTTCCGGGATAAGAACTTTTTCAGGGGTGCGAAGGCTATAGTTTTCCACCGCCGCCTGAACGATTTCCTTTGCAATGTCAAATGCCTTTTCTTCGCTGAATTCCATATGGATTGCTCCGGGGAATTTGGCTTTGGGAGACGTGGAAATGAATTTCGTATGGAAACATTCGCTCAGAGGACCAAGAGACGGCATGATACACTGAACGTCCACAATCATTGCCTCAACCGCCCCCGTAATCACGGCGAGTTCCTGCTGCAAAAAATTTCCCACAATGGGAATCCCATGTCTCATGATGATCTCGTTACCGGTACAGCAGATGCCCGCGACATTTATACCCCTGGCGCCAACCTTTTGCGCCAGAGCCATAAGTTCCGGATCATTTGAAGCGGCCACGATCATTTCCGAAAGCACCGGTTCATGACCGTGAACAATGATGTTCACATAGTCTTGCTTTAGAACACCCAGGTTGGACTGGGAGCGAACCGGAGTGGGCGTTCCGAAGAGCACGTCCGACAGCTCCGTTGCAATAGTGGATCCGCCCCATCCGTCGGCAATGGAGGCCTTTAGTCCCTGAAGAATCAAATTGACCGGATCGTTGTCCACACCGATGTGGGTGCGATGCATAATTTCCACAATTTCGCGGTCTATACCCCTCGGGTCTATTCCCAGTCTTTTCCACAACGCCACCCGTTTTTCAGGCGCACGCCGGGTAAACTGCACAAATCCTTCCTGCTTGCCGAATTCTCCGTAAACCGCCCGGGCCAGGTCCAAAGCGATTTGCTCCTTTGAACGACCTTCTGTTTCTATACCGTATTCACCGGCAAGTGCTTTCAGCTTTTCCTCATCTTTAATCTCGTATCCCCCACCTTTTCCTTCAGCCGTCAGCAAGAGGGTGTGAGCAAGGTCACGGCCATGGTCGGAATGGGCGGCGGCCCCCCCGGCAATCATTCGTATCAGGTTTCGCGCTACGATAATATCCGCTGTGGCGCCGCAAACCCCTTTTTTGGGTCCCTGGTCATCAAAAGGACTGATCCGGCAGGGTCCCATGTTGCAGTTACGGCAGCAGACGCCCAGCTCGCCGAACCCGCACTCCGGAAGCATCGCCTCATATCTGTCCCAGACCGTTTCCAAGCTTAGCTTCTCCGCGCGTTCCAGCATTTTGTGAACACTGGGATCTATACTTTTTCCCAGAATCTTCTCTGTATAAGCCATTGTATCTTACCTCCTGTGTTTCTCCGGCCATTCCTGGCCGAATTGAAAGATAATCGGATACGTTTAATATTAATAAATCACAACAGCGTGTGTCAACGCCATATGCAAAATTTCCGTGGCTTCAGCCCAATGCCTGATCTATAACATTGAGTCACCACTCAAAAAATTTATTCTGTTATTGACCCTTTCAAAAAGTATTGATAATCAATTGCCCTTTTAGTAAATTTTAAGTTCCTAAAATTTAAATTAAAAAATATCAATAAATTAGGAATTGTCCATCCATAAATCCAAATTGAGAACATATTTAGATTCCAATGCGGAAATGAGCATTTTTTCGCAAGGTCAAGGAGATCAAGCAACACCGCGGAGGTGTATAAGTAGTACGCCGCACAAGTGATTCCGCAGATTGACCCCAGAAAAGTAGGCTCCGCCCCGATGAAATAGGCTCCGCATTTCATTGGGCAAGCATTTCACAGGGCAGGCGCAGAGATTGCGGAAAAGGGCCATTTCTGGATGGAAACTAGAAAGGCATTTGATCTTCAGCAAGTGTAAAACTATTATATGTTTCAGCTTAGCTGGAAATTTTGTATGGAAATCTATTATGACAAAACATCTTAAATTCATCTTATTAATAACGCCCCTAATTCTCTGTTATTTGGACTGTGTGGGGTGCAAAGGGAAAAATAAAACGTTTACCATTGGCGTGTTACAGTGGACGGAGAAGATTCATACATATAACCAGACGTATAAAGGCCTACTCGGCGGCCTTGAGGACAAAGGGTATAAGCAAGGCATAACCTTAGAAATAGACTATGAAAATGTAGAGCAGGATAAAGAACTTGCGCTGAAAACCGCCCTTGATTTTGTAAAAAAAGAGGTTGACCTGATTTTGACTCTGGGTACGGGAAGTACCTTATCAGCCTCAGAAGCCACCGAAAAAAACCGATTCCCATTGTGTTCTCTATTGTAGGTGACCCAAAGGCGACCGGAATTATTCGAACTTACGAGGATTCCGGAAAAAACATTACCGGCGTCAACATGAAGGTCGACGTAAAAGAACAGTTTGATATGGTAAAAGAGGTCCTGCCTGAAATGGAAACATTGGGTATTATTTATTGCACGGAAATGCCTCAAGCAGTGGTCACCGGGAAAGAAGCCGCCGCCGCAACTCTTGAATCGGGCTGGACCCCTTTAACCGTCTCATTTCCCAAAAGGGATTTGCCACAACTTGAAAAGATCATTAATTTGCTGTCAAAAAAAGTTGATGCCATTTATATTCCCACGGATCCTATCCTGGATTCACCTGCAAATTTACAAACCATTATTCATATCTCGGATAAACACAAGATCCCCGTTATCGCTGTTGCAGAAAAATTCGTAGAAGATGGTGTTCTGATGGCCGTACATTGTGATTTTTACGAAATTGGCCGACAAGCCGCCGATCCTATCGTCCAGGTATTATCAGGAGTTAATGTGCGGAAAATTCCCTCTCAAAAACCGACTATCAAGAAGTTATCCTTGAATTTAAAAAAGGCACAGGATTTAAATATTAAAATCAAACGCCAGGTTATTCTAAAAACCGATAATATTATTGATTGAAAGACGATTATTATGCAATTTTCAAGGTTTTTACCGAAAAAATTTAGTACCCGATTGATCGCCATTACCATCAGTTCCGGTTTGATTCCTATTATAATTTTTGGCTGCTTAATAAGCATATTCGACCACCAATTTCTCACCCAAGCCAATCATGCGGTTTATCAGGAGCATGAAGAACAATGGCAACGGAGTGAAACCGTAATGAAAAAAATGGCAGAAGATTTTATTCGCCAGAAGGTACTGGACGTGGTTCTTCAGTTAGAATTATACCTTCAGGCCCACCCTGAAATGACCGTAGAAGACCTGCAACATAACTCAAAATTCAGAGATATTGCTGTTCAACCCGTGGGTAACAAAGGATACACAGCGCTTCAGGATGTGGATACCGCTATGAATCGCTTTCATAAAGATCCCAAAATAGAAAATCTGGATTTACACTCGCTATCGGACAAACTGCCGGAGTTTTGGATAATCATGAAAAACAGTCTGGGGGGAAGATATTCACATGGATACTATAAATGGAAAGATCCTGATGGAAAACTGCGTGATAAATTTATGTACATCGCCCCGATTAATGAAAAAACCGCGGACGGCGTTCGATTGGGCGTTGCGGCAACGACTTATATTGACGAGTTCACCCATCCTATTCTTGCCGCACAGGATGTTTCTCAAAGCACAACCCGCTACTTGATGATCGTATTAAACAATCTAATACAATCATTTAAAACAACGGGGTTTTTGTTTATGGGTTTGGGCATGTTGTTTATTATCGTTTTTTCTATTTGGACGGCCACCTATTTTTCTCGTGCTATCACCAACCTTCAAGAAGCGACCCAGGCAGTCAATCAAGGCAATTTTGACATACGGGTTAAGCCCGCCATGTCCGGTGATGTGAGACAATTAATAGAAAATTTTAACCAGATGCTGGCTCAATTGTCTTTAACTACGGTGAAAAAAGAACAGCTTGAAGCAAGCCAGAAAGAATTGAAGACAACCAATGCCCGGCTGCATCAGGAAATCATAGAACGTGAGCAGGCCGAGGAGGCGTTGCGAGAGAGTGAATCTAAATTCCGCAGCCTTTTTAATTTATCTCCTCAAGGCATTGCTCTTACTGAATTAGAAACAGGCAGACTGGTTGATGCCAATAATATGTTTTGTGATCTGACCAAATACTCCCAGGAAGAGATCATTGGAAAAACTACAACGGAAGTTGGGTTTTACTCTGACAATGATAGGGCCAGGTTTATAAAGAAGTTACAGACATCCGGAGAAGTCAATGGAATGAAGATGGATTTTAAGGGCAAAGATGGCGCCATTATCACTGTATTTATGTTTGCCAGAGTCATTCGGATTTCAGGTAAATCTTTTATTTTAACTATCTTTCTTGACATGACTGAACAAAAACAGCTTCAAGCCCAACTCCAGCAATCACAGAAGATACAGTCCATCGGCACCTTGGCCGGAGGAATCGCTCATGATTTCAACAATATCCTTTTTTCCATGATTGGATATACTGAAATGGCGTTAGATGATACTGAAAAAGGAACCCTGTTACATAACAATTTGCAGGAAGTGCTTATCGCTGCGCAACGTGCCAAATGCCTGGTCAAACAGATCCTCACATTCAGCAGACAGGCGGATCAGGATCTGAAACCATTGCAAATTCAGCTTGTTGTTAAAGAGGTTTTGAAACTCATTAGATCTTCTTTACCGACGACCATTGAAATCCATCAGAATATCAGCAATGCATGCGGTTTTGTTATGGCCAATGCCACACAGATTCATCAGGTCGCAATGAATCTTTTAACCAATGCCTATCATGCCATGGAGGATGAGGGAGGAAAACTGGAGGTAACCCTAAAAGAGGTCGATTTAGATATGGATGACTTAGAAGACCCGGCCATGATTCCCGGGCCCTATGTTTGTTTGACAGTGAAAGATACCGGCGCAGGTATTGATGAGTATGTAATGGATCGAATATTTGACCCTTATTTTTCTACCAAGGAGAAAGATAAAGGCACCGGACTGGGACTTGCCGTGGTTCACGGCATCGTCAAAAGCTATGGAGGCAACATAAGGGTATACAGCAAACCGGGCAAGGAAACCGCATTTCATGTTTACCTGCCGGTAATCCAAACCCGGGCTGAAACAAATGAAACCCGGGTCATATCTCCTGTGGAAGGAGGCAAAGAACAAATTCTTTTGGTTGATGATGAAGAGCAGATTGTTCGAATGTCACAACAGATGCTGAAAAAACTCGGTTATCATGTTACTGCAAGAACCAGCAGCATTGAAACACTGGAAGCTTTTCGAGCAGCTCCTGATAAATTCGATCTGGTTATTACTGATATGACCATGCCGAATATGACGGGAGTTCAACTTGCCAAAAAACTTTTTAACATAAGGCCTGATATCCCGATTTTAATTTGTACCGGATTTTCTGAAAAAATCAGTGAACATAAGGCAAAGGCCATGGGCATTCGCGGATATGTCATGAAGCCGGTGGTTAAAAGTGAACTTGCTAAAAAAATCAGAGAAGTGATAGGATAAGGACTCAAGGGTGCA
>CAZKDT010000022.1:0-15526 GCA_964551515.1 uncultured Desulfobacteraceae bacterium
GCGGCAAACTTCCCTTCGCTCTGGTAGGCGACAGCGCCGACCCTAAGAGGGTGAAGATGCGTACCACCTTTGAGGAGGCCAGGCATGTCCTGCGTTCCCGCCTTGTTAACCCCAAGTGGCTGGATGGAATGAAACGCCACGGCTACAAGGGAGCCGGGGACATCTCCCATATGATGGACGTTGTCCTCGGCTGGGATGCCACAGCAGAAGTGATTGACGACTGGATGTACAAGAAAATCGCAGAAAAGTACGCCCTTGATCCTGCCATGCAAGAATGGATGAAAGAGGTAAACCCCTACGCCCTTCAAAACATACTGAACAAGCTTCTGGAGGCGATCAGCCGGGGGATGTGGAACGCTGACAAGGATATGGAAAAAGAGCTGCGAGAGGCATATCTGGAGATGGAAGGCGAGATTGAGGAACTTACGGAATAGGAAACGGAGTGGTTTGACCGTCAGAGTGTTATACATGCTTGCGACTGTTTTTCTGGGAATGCTTTTATATGCCGATTCGGTTTTTGCTCAGGAAAAGACAGACGCCATTGTCATCACCAGAGAAGAGATAAAAAAGATGAACGTGCGCAAGATTTCCGATGTGCTTAATCAGGTTCCCGGTGTAAAGGCCGGGAACACATTCGTATCGATACGGGGTTCCTACAAAGTAAAAGTTCTGCTGGACGGCCGACCTATTAATGACCCTACCTCCAGCCACGGATCTGTTAAATTCGATCTTGTGTCCCCGGAAAATGTGGAAAAAATTGAAATATACCGGGGCAAGGGAGCCTTAAAATACGGCGATGACGCGAGCGGCGGGGTCATTCTGATCTCTTCTGGTATAATTGAGGATTTTCATGGAAACATAAAATCCTATTGGGGAAATTATAATACCTCCTATTACAGCGCAAACTGTCATGCAGGAAAAGGAAATTTCGGCATTGGCGCATCCGTGGGATATGAGCATACAGGGGGATACCAGGTTAATGGTGATCAGAAAAAGAGACGGACCGGAGGTAAATTTGAATATACTATTGACAACGGGTTAAGCCTGGCATTTTCAGCCGATTATCTGAAAGATGAACGGGGTTTAAGCGGTCGTCCGGAATATCCAACCCCTTATTCCAGAAAAGAAAGTGAAATGGTCTCTTATGCCTTGATTGCAAAGGTAAAAGGAATAGATAGTGAAACTTTTTATAATGAGGCTGAAACCAAAAACAGGGATCTGAGCAGGAATATTGACAATTCCATCACCGTCAAAAAATTCGGAGATGATATCTCCACATCCATTGGGGCTGGAAAATGGGGAACTGTGAACTGCGGCGCTGCTTTCCGCTGGGGTCAGGCGGAAAGCAGCCGGTTTGCCTCTAAAAATGAGCATTCGGCATCACTGTTTGCAACAGACGCTATTTCATTTGAGACGCTGCCGGTGACCTTTTCTTTCGGGTTGCGGGGAAGTGTCTATTCGGAATTTGATAACACCGTCAATCCAGAGATAAAGATATCGTACCAGCCTGCGCCGCAAAGCAAAACGACGTGGCAGACAGGTAAAAAAGACAAATTGTCCCTTTCATTTACCTATAGCCGGACTAACAACATCCCCTCTTTTTATCAGCGCTATGATAAAACCAGCACTAAGGAACCGAACACCGGCCTTGACATGGAGACAGTGGATAATTTCAGCATCTCTTTTTTTACAGAAGTATTGCCAGGCCTCTCATGCGGGGCTTCACTCTTTTACAACCGGATTACCGACCGAATCGCATATGTGCTTGGGGACGATGGCATTGGCCGGTATGAAAATTTTGGGGAGGTAACCTACAAGGGCGGAGATATTTTGTTGAACTGGAAAATTATGGACGATTTGTCCATGAAAACGACTTACACCTATCTTAAAGCCATTAACGAGGATACTGGTCTGTGGATGGCCTGCAAGCCCAGGCATCGGGTGTATGCGGACTTGTCTTACATGCCGGTAAAGGAACTCTCCATCATTGCCAACCTGAAGTATGAATCCAAACAGTATACCCGCTCGGACAACAAGGACTCGGTGCCGGAGCGGACCATCGGAAACCTGAGGGTTGAATATGAGCCGACCTGGATGTCAGGCAGGTTCGGGCGGCTTGAAATTTTTGGAGAGATTAAAAATGTCACCGATAAAACCTATCGTTACGGGGACGGATGGCTTGCGCCGCCTCGAACATGGATTTCGGGTCTCAACTACAGATTTTAGATGCTAAGGGAAATGATGTTTAAAAAAATATATCCATTCTCAGCCATTGTCGGGCAGGAAGAACTAAAGCTGGCACTGCTGCTCAATGCGGTCAACCCGAAGATCGGCGGCGTTTTGATCAGGGGTGAAAAGGGCACGGCCAAATCGACTGCGGTTCGCGCGCTGGCGTCCCTTTTGCCCGAAATGAGGATGGTTGCGGGATGTCCCTTTGGTTGTGATCCGGACGATGATTTTCGCATGTGCGCCCGTTGCAGGGAAGCAGTATCCAACCGTACCATCCGCACACAGAGAGTGCAGGTGGTGACCCTGCCGCTTAACGCCACGGAAGACCGGGTGGTCGGCGGAATTGATTTCAACCTGGCGGTCAAAAAAGGGGTGCGCGCCGTCTTGCCCGGACTTCTGGCCAAAGCCAACCGGTCGATTCTTTACGTGGACGAGGTGAATCTTTTAGACGATCATATTGTGGATATCATTCTGGATGCGGCCGCTTCCGGTGAAAACCGGATCGAGCGCGAGGGGATTTCATTTAAGCATCCGGCCTCATTTATCCTGGTGGGAACCATGAACCCGGAAGAGGGGGAACTGCGGCCCCAACTTATGGATCGGTTCGGTCTTTGCGTGGACGTCAAAGGGGAAGCTAAGCCGGATCAACGTATCATGCTCATGGAGCGGCGGGACGCGTTTGATTTGGCTCCCCATGAATTTTTAAAGCAATTTGAGAGGGAAAACGAACGCATCGCCGCACAGGTTATGACTGCCCGTGAACAGTTAAACGCGGTCCGGCTGCCCAAACATCTAAGAACTTTTATCTCCGAGTTGTGTATGGAAAACCTGGTGGCCGGCCACCGGGCCGACCTGGTCATGGAGCAGGCGGCCAGGGCCCATGCCGTTTTGCGGCAACGATCTGAAGTAACCACGGATGATATCACAAAATTAGCGCCTTTTGTTCTTGTCCATCGGGCACGGAATGCTCAGCCGCCGCCACCGCCGCCCCCTGAATCAGACCGGAAGGAAGAACCACCGGAGACAAATGACGCCAATGAACCGGACAAAGAACCGCTGCCGGACAATCCGCCGGAGGGTCGGGAGACACAGCAGAAATCGGGAGAGAGAATTTCCGGTGACCGGCAGCCGGAACCGGATGAGACAAACACGGGTGATCGACTGGATGAAAAAAAACCGCCGGAGCAAATTTTCGATATAGGGGCCACCTTTACAGTGAAAAAGATCACTTCCCCCAGAGACCGGGTCCTGCGTCGCGGCTCGGGCCGCAGGTCACGCACCCGGATTGCCCTGAAACAGGGCCGCTATATCAAAAGCGCATTTCAGGATAAAACCGGCGATATCGCCCTGGACGCCACTCTGCGCGCCGCGGCGCCCCATCAGTTGAAAAGGAAGAATAATTACGGCCTGGCGGTTTGCCTGAAGCCGGAGGATATCCGGGGAAAAATCCGGGAAAAACGGATCGGCAACTTCATCCTTTTTTTAGTGGACGCCAGCGGCTCCATGGGCGCCCGGGGCCGAATGGCGGCCTCAAAGGGGGCGATCATGTCCCTGCTTTTGGATGCCTATCAAAAACGGGACAAGGTGGCCATGATCTCTTTTCGGAAAAATGGCGCGGATATAAATCTGCCGCCAACAACCTCCGTTGAAATGGCGGGAAAACTGCTGGCGGAAATGCCGGTGGGCGGCAGAACGCCCCTTTCCGCAGGGCTGGCCAAAGCCCACGAGCAGGTAAGGAACTATCTTTTGCGGGACCCCGGGGCCCGGCCCATTGCCATTATCATTACCGACGGCAAAACCAACGTGGCCTCAGGAGACCAAAAGCCATTGGAGGAGGCCTTTGACTTTGCCGCTAAAATGGCAGCCGACCCGAGGACGCAGTACATTGTAGTGGACACCGAAGAGCCCGGCCTGGTTTCCTTCGGCCTGGCCGCCCGGCTGGCTGGAATCCTTGGGGCCGATTATTTCAAAATAGAGAATCTCAAAGCCGATCAACTGGTCAATGTAATTAAGGAGCGAAGATGAATAACACCCAACCGATTTATCCCTTTGCGGCCATTGTGGGGCAGGAAAATATGAAACTGGCCCTGATTTTAAATATCATCAACCCCACGCTTTCCGGCGTGTTGATCCGCGGTGAGAAAGGCACGGCCAAATCCACGGCGGTGCGCGCCCTGGCGGATATCCTGCCGGAAATAGAAGTGTTTGCCGGCGATCCCTTTCAACTTTCTCCGTCCGATGAGTCCGACCTTTTGCATGCATTTACACCGGTGGTGCGCCAGAAAGAAGCGTCACAGGCAAAGCCGGTAAAAATCGAGAAACGCAAAGTAAAGGTGGTTGAGCTTCCGGTTGGTGCCACCGAAGACCGGGTGGTGGGTACTCTGGACCTGGAGCATGCCCTTAAAAAGGGTGAAAAACGGATCGAGCCGGGCATCCTGGCGGCAGCCCATAGGGGAATTCTCTATGTGGATGAGGTAAACCTTTTGGACGATCACGTGGTGGATGTGCTGCTCGATTCCGCGGCCATGGGGGTCAACACCATCGAGAGGGAGGGGATTTCCTTTTCCCACCCGGCGCGTTTTACCCTGGTGGGCACCATGAATCCCGAAGAGGGGGAACTGAGGCCCCAGCTATTGGACAGGTTCGGTTTGTGCGTGCTCATCGAGGGGGTCCGGGAGCCCGAGGACCGGGTGGCGATCATGGAGCAGCGGGCCGCCTTTGATGAGGATCCGGTCGGATTTTGCAAAAAGTGGGAAGCGGCTTCAAGGGAATTGGGGGAAAGGATTGAGCGGGCCATCGCCCTCTATCCGGAGGTAGCCATTGAACGGTCGCTTTTGTTTGAAATCGCTTCTTATTGTCTCGACGTTGGAGTGGACGGCCACCGGGGAGATATCATTATGCTGAAAACTGCAAAGACACTGGCTGCCTGGCATGGCCGAAAAAAGGTGGTGTCAGCGGATGCCGAGGCAGCCGCAGAACTGGTCCTGCCCCACCGGGTGCGCCGTCAGCCGCTTCAGGAGATCGGAGAAGATGTAAAAGGTCTACGGGTGAAAAAATGATACGAATCGAAAACCTGAAAAAATCATATAAAAATATTCAGGCATTGAAAGGGGTCGGTTTCCGGGTTCCTGCCGGTGAGCTTTTCGCCTATCTCGGACCCAACGGAGCCGGTAAAACGACCACTATCCGGATTTTAACCGGACTCACCCGGTGCTCGGGAGGCGATGCCTGGCTTAACGGTTTTAATATCGAGAAAGAAGAGCTTTTAGCCAAAAGACAGTTCGGTCTTGTGATGCAGTCGATCAACCTGGATCAGGAACTAACTGTATTTGAAAACCTGGATATTCACGGCCGGCTCTTTAACATAGCCTCTGATGAACGAAAAAAAAAGATTGATGAACTACTGGGCTATGTGGATCTTATTGACCGGAAAGATAGCCTGGTAAAGCAGCTTTCCGGCGGCATGAAACGGCGGTTGATGATCGCCAGAGCCCTGGTTCATTCTCCGGAAATTCTGTTTTTAGACGAGCCCACGGTGGGGCTTGACGCGGATATCCGACGGCGTATCTGGGGTTTGATCAAGAAAATCCAACGAACCGGCGCCACTATTTTTTTGACAACCCATTACATCGAGGAGGCGGAATTTTTGGCCGACCGGGTGGCTTTTTTAGATGAGGGTAAAATCGTTATCATCGATACACCGCAAAGACTGATGTCGCAGACCGGCGCCTGGGCCATCGACAGGATGGACGGCGACAGGATGGAAACGGTTTGCTTCAGAACCCGGCAGGAGGCCGATACTTTTATTGCAAAACAAAAAGAAAGTTATACCTTGCGGCGCGTGAATCTGGAGGATTCATTTCTGTTACTCACAGGAAAGAAGGTGAAATGCTGAACGGTTTTAGCGCGGTTTATCTGCGCGAAATACTGATCTTAAAACGCCGGTTCAAGCGGCAGATTCTAAGTATGTCGGTCTCACCTTTGCTCTATCTCATCGCATTCGGATATGCCATGGGAGATGCGGCGAGATTTGACGGACACACCTATATGGAATTTTTGATCCCGGGCCTTGTGGCCATGAGCAGCATGACCCAGGCTTTTGCCATTGGCACCGACATCAATGTGGCGCGGTTTTACTGGCATATCTTTGAAGAATTTCAGGCCGCGCCCATCAGCAATGCCGCCTATGTGGCCGGCGAAGTTCTGGCAGGTATGACCCGGGCATTGATTTCTGTTGCTGTAATCCTGATCATCGGCCTGTTTTTCAAGGTGACGCTGAATTACTATAACCCGCTCTTCTGGCTGGCCGTCGGGCTCAACAGCTTTCTGTTCGCCTCGCTGGCTGTGGGGCTGGCCATGCTGGTGAAATCCCATGCGGATCAGAGCCTTCTGACCAGCTTTGTAATCACGCCAATGGCCTTTTTAGGAGGCACTTTTTTCCCTGTGGACCGGTTGCCCGTGTGGGCGGCAAAGATCATCTTCCTGCTGCCGCTCACCCATGCTTCAAAGGCAATCCGGCAGACAGCCTTCGGCGCTTCGCCGGGCTGTTTTTCTTACCTGCTTCTAACTGCAATCGGCATAATTTTATTTTTGCTGGCCCTGAAATGCGTAGGACAGGCCAGGGATTGACAGTGGCTAAAGAGAAAGGAGGTGTAAGCAGAGGAATATAAATAAAGCATCAAAAAACAAAGGAAGATACCGGCGCCGTGAGGGCTTAATAGGGAATTCCGTGAAAAACGGGAGCGGTCCCGCCGCTGTAATCCCACCTTTTGCAGTTTAAGGAACCCTTTTAGTATTGTTGTGCCACTGTTTCGAGACAATCGAATCGGGAAGGCTTCTAAAAGGGAGGGAAAGCCAGAAGACCTGCCGGTATCTTGAAGAATCGTTTGATAGTCGGCGAGGAACCGGCTGAGATTTGCCTGGATTAATACGCTGTTTTTAGTTTCATAAAAGGTGTTGATAGCAATTGTGGCCGACCTCGTCCGAATCGACCGGGGACCGGTTGCCGGTGATTTCAGCTCCGAAATCTCCATGAATGTAAAATTACAGAATAATAGAAAAGGAGAAAAAAAAATGAAACTGAAACTTATTATAGCGTTTTTATGTATCTGTTCACTTATTATTTTTCAACCGGCCATTGCTCAGGAAAAAGAAAGGCAAACCTATAAAATGGATGAAGTCGTAGTTACCGCGACACAAACGGAAAACACTGTGTTGGAAACCCCTTCCAATATATCGGTCATTAATGCGGCTGATCTGGAGGCAATGGACGCAAAAAATATTGCCGAGGCAATTAAAAAAATACCCGGTGTTTATTATACTAATGCTTCCGGTTTGAGTCCGAAAATTTACATGCGCGGCGCCCGTGTCGGCATGGGCGGAGGCGCGCTGGTTCTGCTCAATGGTGTGCCCATGAATATGGGTGAATTCGGCTATACGGATTTTGAATCTATTCCTGTGGAAAATATTGAACGGATTGAAGTTGTGAAAGGCCCCATGTCTGCATTGTACGGCGGAGATTCAGCCCGCGGAGTTATCAATATTATTACTAAAAGAAGCGGAGAAACAATTAACGGGAAGATCAGCGCAATCGGCGGTTCTTATAATGATCAGCGATATTCTGCTCTTATTTACGGAACCAGAGATAAATTCGATTATAACCTGAACTTCAAAAAACGGGAGCAGGATGGGTACAGGGATGATACATCGCTGGATAACTATTATTTCAACGGTGAAATCGGGTACTGGCTGTCGGAAGCAACCCGCATTGGAGCCTATCTGAATGTGGCGGACCAAGAGAGAATGCTGGCCAAAAAACTAACAAAAGAGCAAAGAGATGAAGACCCCAAACAAGCCACTGATTACAGCGAGACCGAAAATACGGATATTATCAGTGGGTTGAATTTTGAAACCAAAAAAGAAGCGTTTGATTTTAAAATCACGCTTTACTATAAAAATCGGGATAAAGAGTATGAAAATTATTTAAATGCAACATCCAAACCTTATAAAAAGGATTTAGATGAAGATGTGTATGGTGTTCGAAGCATTATTACCTGTAAACAGGCTGTGTTTAATAAAAAGAACCGCCTGTCATTTGGCTTTGACTATGATTGTGACAAAAGTGATTTAAAAACCGTAAAGGCTGCTTCAAAAACCCCGGGCGCTCCTTATACTGTGCCTGATCCCAAAAAGACCGGGGATTTTACCCGCCAGGAACTTGGCGTTTTCCTCCAGGAAGAACTTTCTCTTCTCGACAACCTGACCCTGACCGCGGGTTTGCGCTACGACTATTTTGAATTCGACAATGACGCGGAATACGATTTCACTCAGGACGGTAAATATGATTATGACACAAAACCCGATTATGACAAATGGAACCCCAGGGTAAGCCTTAACTACCGGCCCCTGGATAATTTGAGCGTTTACGGCAGTTACTGCAGATCCTACCGTGCTCCCAATATTTATGATTATTATGCCAGCGGTTCGTATTCTTCCAAGAATGCTTATACGCTGGAGCCTGAAACCTTTACCCAGTATGAAACAGGTATTCGTTATGCCTTTGCGCAATGGCTTAACATTGATACTTCGGTTTTCAGGATTGAAATCGAGGACATGCTTGATTCGGCCTATGATGAAAACGGAAAATACATGGGGAAACAGAATATCAGTGAAGCTGCGATCAAGGGGTTTGAGCTTGCCCTTTTGGGTGCGCCGGTTGATTGGTTTTCGTACAAAATTGCCTATACTTATACGGATGCCAGGTATGCGGATGATATTTTGGCCAAACCGGATAAAACAAGGACGGTCAATATCAATAACAACCGCCTTACCAAGATACCGTTTAACAGGTTAAACATCGATCTCGATGCCCGGTTGTACAGATGTAAGGGTTATGAACTGCTGTGGCATGTGGATCTGATGGCTCAAAGCGAATATCAGATGGATAAAACAAATACAGATTGTTATAGCGGTTATGCATTAGTTAACACAAAGTTGCGCCTGGAACATAAATCTTATGAGGCATTTGTGGCCGTGGATAATGTTTTGGACAAGGATTATGACGGGTATGCCTACCGGAGCTACGGCAAAAATTATTACTATCCGGCTGCCGGAACGACAGTATCTGCCGGTATGGCATATAAATTTTAACAATAACAATGCAGTATCAGGAGATCCTGTGAAAGACAAAAGTGGTGCTGTATTTGATCAAAACGGGGCGGGAACAATGCCATTCCGTCCTGATCAGATGCTATAAAGCAGCCGGATCTAAACAAAGTAAATATATTTTTTTAAATCAGGAGGAAAATAAATTGAAAGGCTTTATGCTAACCGTTGCCTGCATTGCCGGTTTTTTATGTTTTTCAGGTAGTTTCCCGGCAACGGCGGAAAATTTCCCGAAGCGTGTCCAAAGACCTGTGAATGATTCCATTGCCATCCGTCAGAAGACCCAGAAGGCAGAGGACAGGTGGGCTGAAAAACGGATAAGACTTCAGGGTAAATATGAAAAACTTGAAGATGAAATTGAACGTATGACCGCTGCCAATCAGGAATTGAAAAAAAGTGTGGCGGCCCGTCACGCGTCGATTGCGGCTCTTGAACAAAAAATTACAAAAATTGAGCGGATAACAAACGAAGTTCGCCCTTTCCTGGAGCAGACCTATGACCGGCTCGCGCGTTTTTTAAAAGAAGATGTTCCCTTTCTCAGGCATGAACGAAACCGCCGCATCGTCACCTTGCGCCGGGTGTTGGACGACTCCGGTGTTTCCGTCAGCGAGAAATTCAGGAAAGTAATGGAGGCGATTTTTATCGAGGCGGAGTACGGCAACACAGTGGAAGTCTACCAGGAAAGGATCTGCATTGACGGCAAAAATATCCAGGCCGATATTTTCAGGCTGGGCAGGATTTCCCTGTTTTTTCAGTCACTGGACCGGAAGACAGTCGGGTATTATGATCCGGTGGTTTTGTCGTGGAGAAAACTTCCGAACAGGTACAACCGGGAAATCAACGCGGCCATGGAGATGGGCGCCAAAAGGCGGCCCGTTGATCTGTTGAATCTCCCGATAGGAAAGATGGTGCTGAAATGAAAAAAACATTGGTCAGGATCTTTACCGGAGCCGTAATTTTTCTTATTTTGGCCGGATCCGTTCATGCCGAAGACATGCGGGCCAGGGAAATAGAAGCCAGGGAGAAAAAGGCAGCGCTTCTTGAAAAAGCAAAACTGGAAAAAGAAAGCGCTTTAAAAGAAGCACAAGAGAGCAAACAGCGGATATTGGCTGACAAAGAGGCCATGATATCTGCGATTGCAGAATTTAAGAAAAAAAGAAAGCTCCTTGAAGAACAGAACAATAAACTGAAGGCCCGCATGACGGCACTGACAACACGTCAAAAGGAACTGCTTGCACAAGTGCATGAGGTGGAAGGGGCGGTGCGGGAGCTTGTGGGTTTTGTTCGCATGAATGCCAAGGATCTGGACGCACTTTTACGCCAGAGCCTGCAGAGCGCCTTTGTAGAGAATCGGGGAAAGGCGCTCAAACCGATAATGAATCAGGTGGAATTTCCGGGAATGAATGACATCCGCGCCATGGTCGATCTTCTTTTCGATGAGATTACGCGATCAGGGGAAGTGAAAACCGCTGAAGGTCCTTTCGTGAATCGCTCGGGTGAGGAAATTTCGGGGAAAATCCTGACGCTGGGAAATTTTTCAGCGGCCTACCGGATTTCTGAAGAGACCGGATTTTTGCTCTATTCGGACACCAGCCGCCGTTTGTTCGCGTTGTCCAAACTGCCTCCCCACCGCATGGTAAAAAAGATCAATGCTTATATGAACGGGAAATCCGAAGATGTTCCCATCGATATCTCCAAAGGGGCGGCCCTGCGCCAACTGACCCATCGCCTGAGTCTTGTGGAGCAGATTCCAAAGGGAGGTCCCATTGTATGGCCTATTATGGCTATTGCGGCGCTGGCGTTTCTAATCGTTCTGGAACGGGTCAGATTCCTGTTACGTACTAATATCGACATTGAACGTTTTGTTGATACCCTGCACGGGTTCGCCACCCGGGGGGAATGGGATAAATGCGCCGCTCTATGCGAACAGAAGAGGAAAAAGTCGATTCCGAAAGTGCTTCTGGCAGGAATAAATAACCGCAACATGAGACGTGAAGACCTGGAAAACGTGCTTCAGGAGGCGATATTGAATGAAATTCCAAAGCTGGAACGTTTTTTATCAACTCTTGGCATGCTGGCGGCCATCGCCCCGCTTTTGGGGCTGCTGGGAACTGTCACCGGAATGATCAACACTTTTCATGTGATTACGTATTACGGCACTGGAGACCCGAGAATGATGTCGGGAGGGATCTCCGAGGCCCTTGTGACTACCATGCTTGGCTTATCGGTGGCAATTCCTATTATGCTAAGCCATACCCTTTTATCCAGAAAGGTGGAGAATATAATCGCTCAGATGGAGGAAAAGGCCGTGACTTTTGTAAACACCCTTTTCAAATTAGAGGAAGAAAAATGATACGAATTTTTCAGGACCATATCTGCCGTGTTGAAGATTATCTTGTGGTCGGGGGTGCTGTCATGATTCCCTTGATGATTGTGTCGGTGGTACTGTGGACACTGATCATCAACAGGGTTTTTTTCTTCAGGCGCCTGTACCGGAAGAACATGAGTCGCAAAACAGCATTGGAATATGTGAAAGCCGGCGAGTTCCCGGATGCCAAAAAATACAGTGGCGCCATTGCGTTGCTGGTAACCGGATTTCAGCGACGTCGCAGCGGACGGACCGGGGTGGACCGGTTCATTCTGGATGAAACGGTGATTGTTATTGTATCTTCTTTAGACCGGCACCTGGGGTTGATCGGTGTTCTTGCGGCCCTGGCGCCGCTGCTCGGTTTGCTGGGAACGGTAACCGGCATGATTTCAACATTTGACATTATTTCTATTTTCGGCACGGGAAACGCCAGGGCCATGGCGGGCGGCATTTCAGAGGCCCTGATCACCACCCAGACCGGGCTGCTGGTAGCGATTCCCGGTCTTTATATGAGCAATTTTCTTAACCGAAGGGCGGAAAATCTTAAACAACGGATTGCTTCAGTGGGAATTTATCTGAGGCGATATGTATAACCGGATAAAAATTTATTTTTCGGAGCCTGTATTATGTTGAACATTACGGCAGCCAGAAAGGCAGGGAAAAAAGGGATAGAGTTGAATATGGCGCCACTAATTGACATGGTGTTTATCCTGCTGATTTTCTTCCTGGTGACCACCAGCTTTGTCAGGGAAACAGGGGTTGATATTAACCGGCCTGCCGCGGCCACGGCAGTCAGCAAGGAAAAGGCGAATATTCTCATCGGAGTCACCAGGGATGACCGGATATTCATGAACAGGCGTGAGATTGATATGCGCGCGGTAAGGGCCAATGTGGAACGGGCCCTGGCCGAGAATCCCGAAGGCGCCGTGATCATTGTCGCTGACAGGGAAAGCCGTACAGGCATCGCCATAAAGGTAATGGACGCATGTCGGCTGGCCGGCGCTAAAAATGTCTCTTTAGCGGCCAGTCTGCCGTCCGGAGTAAAATAGAAGGTGATTGAAACGGTGGAAAAACCTGAATCCGGAGATTACAACGGCACGTTAAAGCGGGTGCGAACCGTGACCTTGTGGATGTTTGCAGCGGCGTTCTCCATGATGCTCAATATCGCACTGTTCGACCTCATGCCCTGTTTGATTGACCGTAATCCAGGCCGACCTGAGTATTCAGATTTCGTTGAAACAGTGAATATCATCCGGATCAAGAGGCCGGAACCACAGGTGCGCAGAAAAGAAAAGAAACGTAAGATCAGGCCCAAAGAACAGATAAAGAAGCTGATCAAGGAAAAACGGGTTTATGCGAACCGCATGATAAAACGGACTGTCGATCTTCCCTTTGAGATTAATCCAAAACTTCCGGCGATATCCGGAACTTTGAAGGTTTCGCCCATGAAAATGGTTCGTTTGGATTTGCCGGGTCTGAAGGGATCATACGGGATTGGTGAAATCGACCATCCTCTGATCCCGATTGCACAGGCCCCGCCCATTTATCCCATGAGGGCAAGGCGCATGGGTATTGAAGGGTGGGTCAGGGTGAGGTTCATCGTGAACGAAAATGGCCGGGTTATCGATGTTAAGATTATCGAAAGCCGGCCGGGAAAGGTTTTTAACAATTCCGTGCTTCGCTGCGTTTCAGCCTGGCGCTTTACACCGGGAACTGTTGAGGGCGAGCCGGTTAAAACGTGGGTGGAAACAACGGTTCGCTTTGAGCTGGAATAGAAACCACATGATCTTCTTTATATTAAAATACTTACTTCATTTGATAAACATCGCAATTTTATGTCTGGTGGTCTCAACGATCGCCTATGGGGGCCAGGCGAATGACATTCCTCTGTCCGCCCGGATGGTTCTCTTTAAAGCGCAGAAACTTATGGGAGAAAACAAGTTCACGGAAGCGGCGCAGGTACTTGAAAAATTTCAGGAAAAAAGCAGAAAACTGAAACCGGGCGAGCCTGACACAAAGGGATACCAACATTATCTGGTCGATTTCACACTGGGTAACTGCTACTTGATGACCAGGAATTATTCCGAAGCGGATACCCATTTCCGGGCGGCGGTTGCCGGCAAACCGGATTTTAATTCCGGCTGGATGAACCTGGCCAAATGCTGCTACGATATGAAGGCATACGCAAAAGCAGGGCGAGCTTTTTTAAAAGGTTATGAGACCGATCCGGAAAAGAATCCAGAAACGCTTTACTACGGAGCCGTCTGTTTCATGACCGCCGGGAACAGTCAAAAGGCCCTGAGCTTGCTTCAGAGACTTTTGAAGGAGCATCCCGCCGGCATCAAGCTTGAATGGAAAGAAGCATTTGCCCAAGCATATCTCGCCTGCGATCAACCCCGCAAGGCCATGCCGTTTATCGAAGAGCTTTCAGAGAAAACACAAGGAAAAAAGCGAAAACAGTGGCAGGAAATCAGGCTCCATCTGTACATGTCATTAGACATGAAGACAAAAGCCCTTGAATATGCAAAGCGGTTGATCCGGGAGTATCCGCTGGAGCCTAAATGGTGGAAAGGACTGGCGCATCTTTATTTGAGGGAAAACCGCTACCGGCCCGCCCTGACGGCGCTGACCATAAAGGGTTTTATTTCACCCCTTACAGTGCAAGAGAAAAGAATTGTCGCAGACTTGAACATGGCCCTGGATATTCCCGTACAGGGGGTCAAATTTTACGAGAAAATTGCGGGAGAAAAAATTGAACCGGATCTGGCATGCCGGATAGCGCATGGATATATGCGCCTCCACCGGACGGAAGATGCCCTCAAATGGGTTGAAAAAGGGCTTCAAAAAGAGAAGAACCACCCGCGGCTCATGCTCCTAAAAGGAGACCTCCTCTATGAACTGGATAGATACCGGGAGGCTGCAGAAGCGTTTGAGATTGCGGCACGCGGCAGGAAAAAACCGGGCAGGAGCTGGCTTATGGCCGGATACGCCGCGTGGAATGCGGGAGATGTGGAAAAATCGCTCCGTGCGTTTAAACATGCCGTAAAATATCCTAAACAGAAAAAATCCGCTCGCAAAGCACTTCGCCAACTGAATATGCACCGGTGATTACATCACAAATAATTTTACTTCGCTCATCCGCCTCAGGCGGAGAATGATGGAACAATGGAATAGTGGCCCCGGTGAAATAGAAAAAAGTTTCAGGGAGAAAAAACATTCAAATGAAAATACCTATTGTTCTTACAGCCTTTGGCACAACAACAAAAGCATTTAAAAACTATGCTCTTATCGAAAAGATCTTAAGAAAAAACTTTCCCGGCCATGAAATCCATTGGGCCTATTCATCGCGTATTGTCAGGGAGCGGATGGCAAAAAGGAGCACCGCCGAGTTGAAACATCCGCATCAGGTGCTTGAGAACTTAAGGGCAAAGGGGCATCAATGGGCTGTTGTTCAGTCTATGCATCTGATTTGCGGTCATGAGTTTTACCGTCTGGTTGAGGAGGTGAAACAGAGTCCTATCAGGACATCTATAGGGTTACCACTTTTAAGCAGTACCGAAGATTACGAAGCCGTTGTTAAAGGGCTTGGCAGCAGGTTTCATGACCTTGAAAACCATGCGGTCGTCCTTATTGGACACGGAACGGATCATCCAATCTGTTCTTCTTATGTGGCACTTAACCATATGTTTCGTGAGAGTTTCGGTCCAAATATATACGTAGGTGTTATTGAGGGCCAACCTTCAAGGAATAGAATCGTGGATGCCG
>CAZKDT010000023.1:0-15111 GCA_964551515.1 uncultured Desulfobacteraceae bacterium
CCATTAAGGAATCCTTCTATCAAGCCCTTGCCAACTGTGGAAGCAATATTGAACTTAATCACAGTCCCAATGATCCCAATATGCTCGCTGATAATAGGAATTTGTTTTTTACGGCCCCAATCACGTCCCTTTTTGCCAAAGCTTGTAATGGAGAACTCTATATCCTCATCGTCTCCAGCTTCTTTTATAAATGAATCGGCTTTGGAAATAAGGTGTGCATTGAAACCTCCGCACAAACCCCGATCGGAAGTACACAAAATAATATGTTTTTTTATGACTTCCTCATGCGGCAAAAGAAGAGGGCTGGTTTCCTCTCCTGCCCGACCTGAAAGACCTCCAAGAATTTCGGCGAACTTTTCAGCATAGGGTCGAAAGCCTTCCATATTGCTCTGGGCACCGCGCAATCTGGAAGCAGCCACCATGTTCATGGCTTTTGTGATTTGTTTCGTCTTTTTTACCGCACCTATTTTTGTTTTGACCTCTTTTAACGTCGCCATACAAATCAGCCTTTATAATTCAAGTTATTTGTTATTTTATTTCGATTACCTAATTTATACAAATCAAACAACAAACAACTATTTGATTGTATCCTTGAACTCCTCGTCATAAGCGTTCAAGGCCTCATTCATTACCTTGTCAAGGTCATCCGATATTTCCTGTTTCTCCGCAATTTCAGTAAAAATCTGAGCGTACCTGTCTTCAATAAACGGGTACAGGCCGGCCTCATATTTCTCTAAAACGTTAACCGGATACTTGTCCAGAAAACCTTTTGTTCCCGCATAGAGTATTGTCACCTGTTTTTCAACCGTGAGGGGTTGAAACTGAGGCTGCTTCAAAATCTCAACAAGTCTTTCTCCACGGGCAAGCTGTGCCTGTGTCGCCTTGTCCAGGTCGCTTCCAAAAGCGGCAAACGCTTCAAGTTCACGGTATTGGGCCAAATCAAGCCGCAGAGTACCGGCGACCTGTTTCATGGCCTTGACCTGAGCCGCACCCCCTACGCGGGACACCGAAAGTCCGACATTGATTGCAGGCCGAACCCCCGCAAAAAACAGACTGGGCTCAAGAAAGATCTGACCGTCGGTAATGGAAATAACATTTGTCGGAATATATGCGGACACATCACCGGCCTGGGTCTCGATAATGGGAAGCGCTGTCAGAGATCCGGCGCCCAACTCGTCGTTAAGCTTGGCTGCTCTCTCCAGAAGCCGGGAGTGATTGTAAAAAATATCTCCTGGGTAGGCTTCACGTCCTGGTGGTCGTCTTAAAAGAAGCGAAACCTGGCGATATGACGCCGCCTGTTTTGAAAGGTCATCATAAATGATGAGCGCATGCATATTTTTGTCCCTGAAATATTCTCCCATGGCACATCCCGCATAAGGTGCGATATACTGCAAAGTCGCCGGGTCGCTGGCACAGGCGGCAACAACCGTAGTATATTCCATGGCCCCGTGTTTTTCAAGGGCGGCTACAACCTGGGCAACCGTTGATTTCTTCTGTCCACAGGCCACGTAAATACAGTAAACATCCGTATTTTTCTGGTTAATGATGGCATCCACCACAAGAGCCGTTTTACCAATCTGGCGGTCACCTATGACCAGTTCCCGCTGGCCGCGGCCCACCGGTGTCATGGCATCAACCGCTTTTGCCCCTGTGTACAAGGGTTCATGAACGCCCTTTCTGGCAATAACACCCGGCGCAACCATCTCGACCCTTCTGGTTTCCTTGGCATCTATGGGTCCCTTGCCATCGATAGGTTCACCTACTGCTGAAACCACCCGTCCCAGGACAGCTTCTCCCACAGGGACCTCAGCAATGCGGCCGGTACGCTTGACCATGTCACCTTCTTTGATACCAAAGTCGTCACCCATAACGGCAACGCCCACGTTGTCTTCTTCAAGGTTCAGCACAAGACCATAAACACTGCCCGGGAATTCAACCAGCTCCATAGCCATAACCTTTTCCAGACCATACACTCTGGCAATACCATCACCCACCGACAAGACAACCCCTGTTTCACTCAATTCAACTTTCTTGTCGTAATCCTTAATCTGTTCCTTAATAATCTGACTTATTTCTTCAGCTTTTAGTTCCATTATACACTCTCACCCCTTTTTAAAGATTCTCTCATATTGAGTAATTGTGTTTTGATGCTACCGTCCAAAACGAGATCACCTATTCGGGAGACGATTCCCCCTATAAGGCTGGGGTCTTGTCCAACCTCCAGAATAATATCTTTACCTGTCTTTTTCGACAGGGTAGTACGGATTTTCTCAACGGTTTCGGATGACAACTCAGTGGCTGAAACCAGACTGGCGCGCACAATGCCTTTTAATTCATCAGCCAGTTTTTTATAAAACTCATTAATATCACTTAAAAATCCAAACCGTCCTTTGTCAAACAGCAAAAGCAGAAAAGATGACATCACTTTGGAAATATTTACTTTGTCAATGACTGCCTTCAAAACTTTTTTACGACCTCCCGCGTCATACAGGGGGTTTGCAATTGCCTGCTCAAGCTCTTTTTCACGTGTAATTAAATCTGAAAATCGATTAAGTTCTTCTTTATAAGTCTCAGCCTTATCATCCTCTTTACCGATAATCAGAAGCGCCTTGGCATAACGCCGGGCTATTTTTAGATTCTTCATTATGCCACCACCTTCTCTAAGTATTCATCTACCAATTTGTCCTGATCCCGGGTTGTAATATTGTTTTTTATCAATGCTTCAGCATTAACAAGCGCTTTTTCGAGTATATCTTGCTGCAGCTTTGTCTTTGCCTGTTTGAACTCATGCTCAATATTACGGCGGGCCTGTTCCTCGAGTTTCTCGACGGTCTTTTTCGCCTCATCAATAATTCTTGCCTTGGCTTCGTTCCCCTGCCTTATATACTCTTCGATAAGTTTCTCGGCCTCCTGTTCCAAATGCGAAAGCCTTTCATTGTATTTTGCCAACTTCTTTTCAGCATCTTTTTTCTTAGCTTCCAGTTCGCTGAGCTGATTTTTTATACCTTTAATTCTGGAATCAAGCGCCTGAGATACCGGCTTGCGTAACAGGAAAAAAAGTCCGATTGCCAAAACAGCAAAATTCATAACCCGGTAAGTATCCGTCGCTACCCATCCTTTAACTCCTTCATGGCCGCCCTCGCCTTCTGACGAAGCTGCGACCGTTCCGATAAAACAGAATAAAAACACGGCCAATATAACCATCATGGCAGAACCTTTTGCTATAATCGGATTTTTGCGACCAACACCGGACCGTCTTTTAGTAATCATGTTCATTAAACAGCCCTCCCCAGAATTTTTTCACCAATAGCACTCGCAAAAGTGTCAATCTCCTTTTGTAAAGACAACCTCACCACCTCGGCTTCCTTTGCAATCTTTTCACGTACCTCTACAAGATCTGCCTGAGCCTTTTGATTAATTTTATCGATTATCTCTCTTTCCTGATCAGCAGCCTCATTTAACAGCACACTCTTCTCATTTAATCCTTTAGCCCTTGCTTCTCTGATCCCCGAATCAAAGGCCTCGTTTTTCTCCTTTGCTTCATTGTCTGAGGTTTCGATATTCTCCTCAAGGCTGGCAACTTTTTCTTTTCTTTGGATCAGAATGTTGCGAATCGGCCTGAATAAAACAATATTTAACACCCATACAATAAGAAGAAAATTGGCAATTTGAACCCAAAGGGTCCAATCAGGAATAACCGTTATTCCACCTGAGCCAAAAGCAACTCCCGCGCACCATAAAAAGGCTAATATAAAATAGAAGATAAGCCAAGCTTTCCGGTTTAACCCAACTATTTTCATCTATAGATCCTCCATCCATGAAATCTGTAAACGCATTTATAAAAAGCCATGTTTTTAACTCGGCGGTCTATAACATCAGTAATAAAGGTTGTCAAAGGTTTTTTTTAATTTTTCTTTTATGCCTTATTTCTTTTTAAAATTAAATCAGTTGCATTGCTACAACAAAGAATTCAGACTTTCATAGAGTAATTTTCATTGAAAATGACTCCGGATTCAATCAAAACAACCGGAGCCTGGATATCACCCGCAACACGACTCGGCGGATAAACCTCAATTTTTTCCTCTGCATGGATTGTACCGTTTTCCTCACTCATGAACTTAGGGGCTTCGCCCCAATTGGAATAATGGTATAATGGTATAGACAAGTTACCATTAAAAGATCTGTTATTTTAATAAGTTATAGAATTCCAGAGCAACTTCTCAATAAATTGTAGATTCGGCTCAATATCACCATTTAATACACCAGAACTGGTTGAGAAGTTACATTCCAAAAACGTTTCAATTATTCAAACAGAAAGCGTCTCATACTTATACTCATTAAAAGGCCGACGCAAATCATTGTGCTAACGATCGATGACCCTCCATAACTGATAAACGGCAGCGTCACACCGACGATCGGCATCAGACCCATAGCCATTCCAACATTAATAAAAACATGCCAGAATATCATTGCCGTGATGCCTACAGCCAGCATAGTGCCAAAAGGATCTCTGCATCTATAAGCAATGTTTAATCCCCAGATAATAAGCACGAAAAAAATAAAAAGGATAAATACCGAACCCACAAAGCCCCATTCCTCGGCCAGAACTGAAAATATGAAATCTGTATGCTGCTCAGGTAAAAAGGAAAGCGCCTTCTGAGTCCCTTGCAAAAATCCTTTGCCGAAGATCATGCCTGAACCTATTGCAATTTTGGATTGGATAATATGATAGCCTGCACCCAGCGGGTCACGGTCTGGATTTATAAATGTTAATATCCGTTCCTTCTGGTAATCTTCCAGTAAAAACCAGACCAATGGACCGGTTATTATACACCCAGTAATAGTATATAAAAGCGAGCGCCTTTCAATTTTTACAAAAACAGTCATGGAACCGGCAATCAAAAGAATCACCATAGCTGTCCCCAAATCAGGTTGCTTAACGATCAACATAAAAGGAATTATCGTCAACATCAAGGGAATCAGAAGTTCACGCAAGGTAAACCCACTGGTATCTGCAAATTTGGAATAGTATTTTGCCAGACTTATTATCACGGCAATCTTGACAATTTCTGACGGTTGAATTGAAACAGGGCCCAATATGAGCCAGCGCCTTGCCCCTGCTATACATCTCCCCATCATCAGTACATATATTAAAAGCAATATGCATACAGCATAGATTGCGGGAGACCATCGATACAATGATTTGTAATTAATCAAAAAAGACAAAACCATACCGGCAATTCCGATACAATACCAGATCATCTGTTTGAAATAGAGTGTTTTTTGCGGCGTGGGAGTCGCTGAAGTTACCGCGCTGTATAGCGTAACAAGGCCTAATAGCCCAATTAATAAAATTAGCCCCAGTAAACCCCAATCAAAGTATTTTACAAACCGCCGATCAAACATGGTAGCTACGCCCCATTATATTCATCCTTTTCCAAATATGTTCTGATTATTTCCCTTGCTATAGGTGCCGCTGCACTTGATCCATGTCCTCCATGTTCTACAAGTACAGCAACAGCTATTTGTGGATCGACCGATGGGGCATAAGCCACAAACCATGCATGAGCTTTGAAATGGTCTGACAGATCTTTCTCGGATAAATCGAAATCATTTTTACGCCCAATCACCTGTGCAGTTCCGGTTTTTCCACTTATATCGATACCTTTGATATACGCGATTCGTCCAGTTCCTTTTGGATTATGAACCACTTCCCACAGGCCTTTTTTGACAATTTCCAAGGTTTTTTTACTGGCAGGTAGTCTGCCGATAATCTGCCTTTTGTTTTGAATAACAATCTCATCATCTGCTGTTTTGACTGATTTAAGTATCAGTGGTTTATATCTTATTCCCCCATTCGCCAATGCTGAAGTCAAAACCAGCATTTGCAGCGGTGTTGCAAGATCATAACCCTGCCCGATTGCCACTGAAAGGGTCTCCCCTCCCTGCCAAGAAATGCCCGTTCGGCGCTTTTTCCAGTCCGCGGTTGGAATCAGCCCTCCTGACTCATCTTCCAGATTTATCCCGGTTGCCGACCCCAAACCACATGCCTTGGCGTAAAACGATAGTCTATCTATGCCCAGTTTTTGACCCACCTGATAAAAAAAAACGTCACAGGATTCAGTCAATGCTTTAACAATATTTACGCTACCGTGTCCTCCACGTCTCCAGCATCTATAAATACGATTTCCGTATTTATAATACCCCGGGCAGTGCATAGTTGTCTTTTCATCGATAATCCCTTCCTCCAGCCCTGCAATTGCCGTTATAATCTTAAAAGTAGATGCAGGAGGATACTCACCCTGGATAGCCTTGTTTGCCATCGGTCTTAACGGATTGGAAATAAGAGACTTCCATTGTTTGTGTGACATACCGTCAACAAAAGCATTCTGATCAAATGAAGGGGAGCTTGCCATGACAAGTATATTGCCTGTTTCCGGATCCATAGCCACCACAGCACCAGCCACACCTTCTAAAAGCGCTTCCGCCCTTTCCTGCAAAGTGTGCTCAATGGTCAGATAAATATTTTGCCCAGGGTGGGCATCAACCGTTTTTAAGACTTTAACAACCTGTCCCATGACATTTACTTCGACCTGTCGCCCGCCTCGCTTTCCCTTCAGAAACGTCTCAAATACCTTTTCAACGCCAAACTTCCCAATAAAGTCACCGCCTTTAGACTCTGAATACTTCCTTGATTTGAGCTCATCAGAACTGATTTCACTCAAATATCCAATCAGATGGGCAGCACTCTGTCTGTTGATGTAATGCCTTCGAGGCTTGACATTTAAAACAATACCGGGGAGATCAAATTTTCGAACCTCGACAGCCGCAAGGGCATCTCGTCCGATATCTTGTTTCAAAAGAATCGGTTTATAGGATGAAACACCTTTATCATTCTCAACTTTTTTCATTAGCTCCGACACAGGAACGTCAATTAGCTTCGCCAACTTCTCAATAGTACGATCAACCGGTTTGGCATCTTTTAAAATAATGCTAAGATCAAACGCCGGCCGATTATCGACAAGTAGTGTTCCATTACAATCAAAAATCTTCCCTCTGAAAGGATCTGTACTCTGTAGCCGAATACAGTTATTTTCTGAAAGTCGCCTTAACTCCTGTCCCTGAACCACCTGAAGATAAAATAAACGTAATAAAAGAATAAAAAAGGCTCCTGCAACGCATATCATCACCCTGATTAATCGTTGTTTGTACCAAACAGTATCTGCAGTTTTTAAATATTTACCCAAAGAGAGGACCTCAAAAAAATCTTTTATTATACCTGAATTTTGCACGAGACGGAGGCTTTCATATGCAAGGCATTTAAACGTGAAGTCATAGTAAACTATTACGAACCCTTAATAACACAGCATATGGAAGCCTCCGGCTCGCCCTTCGGGTGAAAATTAATGAATAAAAAAGATCATCATCCGATTTAAACAGTTTTGTAAAAAGTTCAAACTCAAGGCGTGCAAATTTTGTGGTAGTATAATATGTTACAATCCATCAAGTTATTGAGATGACCGGATCATGTATTAATATTCTTTAACCTTGTAATGGAGGTTTTCATGGACAAAATTCTAAGAATCAATATGGGAGAAAAAGGTGGACCTCAAGCCAGTGAAGAGCCGTTGGGCGATTATGCCGGTTTGGCCGGCCGTGGCATGACATCGGCAATTGTTGCCAAAGAAGTGCTGCCACTTTGTCACCCGCTCGGAAAATACAATAAACTCATCATTGCTCCCGGGATGCTCAGCGGAAGCCATGCGGCTCAGTCAGGGCGAGTTTCGGTGGGGTGTAAAAGTCCCCTTACCGGCGGGATCAAGGAAGCAAATTCCGGCGGTCAGGGTGCTCAAGTCCTGGCTCGGTTGGGCTATTCCGCCATTGTACTTGAAGGCAAACCCAAAGAAGATACTCCCTATAAAGTGGTTATTAACAAGGATGGAGTAGAAATAATTCCCGATAACCGTCTTAAAATGCTGGGGAACTATGATTTGATTGATAAGATAAAGTCAGAATACGGTGATACGGTTGCCTGCATCTCCATCGGCCCGGCCGGTGAAATGAAAATGGCCGCCGCTACGGTGGCCTTTACCGACACGGAACAACGACCGACCCGTCATGCGGGTCGCGGCGGTGTGGGAGCGGTTATGGGGGCCAAAGGCGTCAAGGTCATCGTATTGGATGATAACGGGATGCCAACGAGGTCTCCCAAGGATCCGGAAAAGTTTAAAGCGGCAAACAAGGAGTTTGTTCAGGGCTTAAAAAAACATCCCATAACGGGCCAGGGGCTTCCTTCATTCGGAACCAATATATTGACCAATCTGATAAATGAAGCCGGCGCATTACCAACTCATAATTTTCAAACCGGCCGCTTTGACGGCGCCGTCAATATCAGCGGCGAAACTCAGTCAAAGATCATGAAGTCCCGAGGCGGTACGGTTGGAAAAGGCTGCCATAAAGGCTGCGTCATCCGGTGCTCGGGCATCTACAATGATAAAGATGGCAACTACCTGACCAAACGGACGGAATATGAGACGGTCTGGGCCCACGGCGCCAATTGCTGCATTGATGATATGGATGCCATTGCCATGCTTGACCGCCTGAACGATGATTACGGTCTGGATACCATCGAAATGGGAGCCGCCATCGGTGTGGCCATGGAGGCCGGACTGGCCAAGTTCGGTGATAGCGAAGCTGCTATTAACCTTTTAAAGGAAGTCGGCAAAGGTACGTCGTTGGGGCGTATTCTCGGAAGTGGGGCCGCTGTAACCGGCAAGGTTTTTGGTGTTGAACGGGTTCCCGTGGTCAAAGGCCAGGCCCTGCCGGCCTACGATCCCCGCTCGGTCCAGGGTATTGGGGTGACCTATGCCACCAGTACCATGGGCGCCGACCACACAGCCGGCTATGCGGTTACCGCCAATATCCTCGGTGTGGGCGGCACCGTGGATCCCCTGAAGCCCGAAGGTCAGGTGGAACTTTCCCGAAACCTCCAGATTGCCACGGCCGCCATCGATGCAACCGGATTATGTTTATTTATTGCGTTTGCGATTCTGGATCAAGAGGATACATTCAATGCCATGCTTGACATGCTCGGTGCATTTACCGGTCAGGATCTTGCTGCTGACGACGTAGTCGCAATGGGAAAAAAGATACTTGACTATGAAAAGGATTTCAATACCCGGGCAGGCTTCACATCAAAGCAGGACCGGCTTCCCGATTTCTTTAAAAATGAACCGCTGCCGCCCCACAATATGACATTTGGGGTCAAAGACCAAGATCTCGACCAGGTATTTAACTGGTAAACCAGCATGGAGAAATGAACGTAAAAATCCTGAGCCAGAGGACCAGGTTCTGGTTATCCACGGAGAAGATTTGCTTTGTTGGAAGTTCATTGACTTATTGAAATTATAAATATTTTACTCTGTTAAATACTGTATAGTCCAAAGTTCTTCTAACCTGTTGAAATTATTATAACCATAAATTGGGTATCGTCATTCCCGCGAAAGCGGGAATCCAGAATATTATTAGTATGATATGAATTGTGGATATCGGATCAAGTCCGGCATGACGTAAGAACTTTGGACTCTCAAGTTAAATAATGCTTTCCATTAAACCTACGATTTATTTAACAGGGCAGGTAATTTCCAATTTCCATCAAAATTCAAACATTCCGCCACTTTAATATTCCTTGACTCTTGAATTAGAATCATTTAACAGCAGGAAAAATTGTGATGACAATGATAAGTGCTGTCATAGTACGGTAGTTATGTTATGCTCATCATAGACACTGTGAGCTATAGTATATTTTTGATGCTTTTTCACAAAGGAGCAATTAAATGAAAGTGATCGCAAGAGACGTAATGGTTAAGGATTTCGACAAGATTCGATCTAATGCACCTATTGAAGAGGCTGTGCGATTGATTTTTAACGGCAAGGTCAGAGAAACCGGCCAAAAAACGGCAAGTGTTATGGTAATAGATAGATTTAATCGTTTGACCGGTGTAATTAGCATGTTCGATGTGCTTTATCATTTAAGACCACCGGTTTTGAATTACATGGTCAGTGGTATCGATTTCTGGAACGAAGAACTGGAGTCCTATATTAAGCGATTCAAGGGGTTGACGGTTAAGGAGGTCATGAGTTCTCCGGTACTCTTTGTTGCGCCTGATGATGATTTGATGGTGGTTATTGACCGCATGGTTAGAAAGAAATGCCGTCGCCTTCCGGTTCTGGAGAGCTCCCGGGTGATCGGTATTGTCTATCTTTCCGAAGTATATTATCATCTATGTAAGAATTTGCTGAAGACCGAACTCGACTGATTCGTAAAATTACGAACCTTATGATTTTAATAAGTTATAGAATTTACAAGATGTTATATTCATAATTATAGGATCTTTAAAAAAAATATAAACTTTATAGGCATGAAAATATGACTGAAGAATCAGACGCCCTTTGTTACCGGATTCGTCATCGGGGCTTGATCGGTGTTAAGAGCAAGATGCCGATTAAAGACCTATCCGTATTGAGTCGTATCTACACTCCTGGAGTCGCTGCTCCTTGCAGAGAAATCAATAAAAACCCCTCATACTCCTTTGACTATACCTGTCGAGGAAATTCAATTGCACTAATCACGGACGGAAGTCAAGTTTACGGACTTGGGAATATCGGGGGGTTGGCTGCATTGCCCAAACTGGAAGCAAAATCTGTTGTTTATAAAACGTTTGCCAATATCGATGCGGTTCCCATAGCCCTCATCACCCAGGATGCCGACGAGATCGTGGAGATTGTCCGCATTCTTGCACCATCGTTCGGTGGATTTTGTCTTGAAAGTATTGCGGCTCCCAAATGTTTTACCATTGAGCACCGGTTGAGAAGAGCCATGGGGCTAACACTCCTTCACCATGAATACCATGGGGCGTCCATCATCGTTCTGGCTGCCTTGTATAACGCCCTGAAGGTGGTGGGTAAAACCCTCACCGACGCTCGAATCATCATTAACGGCGCCGGCGCTTCGGGTATTGGCGTTGCCAAAGGTCTCTTGGCCGCGGGCGCCGAAAATATCACCATTTGTGACCGGTATGGCGCCATTCATGTCTATCGTACGGAAGGCATGAACTGGGCCAAAGCGGAAATTGCCAGTTTGGTTCGACATCAAGATATTAAAGGAAGCCTTGTCGATGTTATAAAGGGGGCGGATGTTTTTATCGGTCTCTCAACTAAAGGGGTGGTTAATCGTAAAATGGTTGCAAGCATGGATGAAGATTCCATCGTTTTTACCCTAGCCCTTCCGGATCCGGAGATCAGCGAAGCTGAAGCCATGGCAGGTGGTGCAAAAATAGTAGCTACGAGTTTGGCACAAAGCGAGAACCAGATCCGTTCATCTTTAGTAACACCGGGATTTATCAGGGGATGTTTGGATGTTCGGGCAAGGCGGGTCAACCGGGAGATGTTTTTGGAAGCCGCCCGGGCGCTGTCGGCCATGATTCCTGAAAATAAACTCTCGCCCACGAATATTATTCCCCGCCAAATGGACTGGAAAATCTCCCCGGTTTTGGCGGGAGCAGTGGCGAAAACCGCTCAAGAGACCGGAGTGGCGCAGCTGTCGGCCAAAGAAATGCCCCCTGAGAAGGTTCAGGAGCGAACCGAATGTTATATTTATGAAGGTGATCTGGCATGGCTACCCTCCGAAGGGCAGGATTACGGAACCCTGAGTATCGATGAGGAATCACTGGAACTTCATCATCGATACCAGGGATGTCTGGAAGTGTATGCAAAAGTTCCGGTTAAAGATGAGATCATATACCGACGGTTATACAGCCCGGAAGCGGTGGCTCAGGTGTGTCAAACCATTTTTAATGATTCGACAAAAGCATATGATCTGACGTGTAAAAGCAATTTAGTAGCCATCGTATCCGACGGCAGCGCCGTTCTGGGATTAGGGAATATCGGTCCTCAGGCGGCCATGCCGGTGATGGAAGGAAAAGCCATTCTATTCAAAACCTTTGGAGGTGTTGAAGCCTTTCCTATTTGTATCAGCACTCAGGATACGGATTTAATTGTCCAACTTGTAGAAAATATTTCTCCGGCCTTTGGAGGAATTAACCTTGAAGATATATCTTCGCCACGTTGTTTTGAAATTGAGCAAAAATTGCAGCAACGGCTTGACATCCCTGTATTTCACGATGATCAGCATGGTACCGCTGTGGTCACTTTGGCAGCACTGATCAATGCGTTGAAAATTGTGGATCGTAACTTAAACGATGTGAAAATTGTCTTTAACGGCGCCGGTGCGGCATCAATAGCGGTGACAAAACTCTTGTTTCAGGCCGGTGCAAAAAACATCACGGTTTGCGATACCAAGGGCGCCATCTATAAAGGACGCAAAATAGGAATGAATTTCATCAAGAATGAACTGGCGGATACCACCAATCCTGAAAAACAAAAAGGAAACCTTGGCGATGTATTAAAAGGCGCTGAAGTCTTTATCGGTCTTTCCGGTCCTGATATTTTGAATGAGAAGATGGTAAAATCCATGGCCAAAAATCCGATTGTTTTTGCGCTTGCCAATCCGGTTCCGGAAATACATCCGGACATGGCCAAAAAGGCAGGGGCTGTGGTGGTCGCTACCGGAAGATCGGATTTCCCCAATCAGGTGAACAACTGTCTGGCATTTCCAGGCATCTTTCGAGGTGCTCTGGACGTACGTGCAAAGTGGATTAATAATGCCATGAACATCGCGGCCGCCAAAGCCATTGCCGGTCTGGTGGGTGATAAATTGAAACCGGAATATATTCTCCCGGGCGCCATGGATTTCAGGGTGCCGCCCGCAGTGGCCGAAGCAGTGGGCCGGGCAGGAATGGAAACCGGAGCCGCCCGGCATCATATTGAACCGGAAAGGATTGCCAGGCATACCCGGGAATTTATTTATGATGAGAGGCTGTCATTGATTTAATAGTTTTGGAATTGCTTTTTTAGGCACAGACCCGGCCGGATATAGATTGAACCAGGAACTGTATTTGGACTGTAGAAATTCCGAGATGTAGGATTACCATGAAACCGATTGTCGCCATAATAGGTCGTCCCAATGTTGGGAAATCGACTTTTTTTAACCGTGTAACCGGTACAAGAAAAGCCCTTGTGGACAATTTCCCCGGCGTTACAAGGGATCGTCATTATAGTGATGCTACCTGGGACGGTATTGAATTTACGCTGGTCGATACCGGCGGATTCCCGGATCAAGAAAAGGATGACTTTGCCCACAAAATCCGTTTCCAGATCCTTCAGGCAATAGAAGACGCAGATGTTATTATTCTTTTGCTTGACGGCAAGAGTGGAATTTCTCCTTTTGATGAAGATGTTGTCAAGATTCTTCGTGAAGTAGCAACGCCTGTCTTTTATGCCGTCAATAAAATTGACGGGATTGAACAGGAATTTAAACTTTACGATTTTTACAGCCTTGGCATAGAGAAATTATATTCCATTTCAGCTGAACACCGTTACGGCATATCGGATTTTTTAGATGATCTGATATCGGTTCTGCCTGAAACAGTTTCAGATGAAACAGTCGATATGATCAAGATTGCTGTGGTTGGCAAACCTAACGTTGGCAAATCATCGCTTATTAACAAAATTATAGGTCAAAAGCGTTTGCTTGTCAGCGATACTCCGGGAACAACACGGGATGCCATCGACTCTGTTTGTAAGATCAACGACATGTCGTATCTACTAATCGATACCGCCGGTATCAGACGCAAGGCAAAAGTTTCAAAAAAACTTGAAAAGTTTTCCATTATTAAAGCGTTAAGAAGCCTGGATAGATGTGATGTGGCGCTGATTGTCATCGACGCATATGAGGGAATTACCGAACAGGATATCACTATCGCAGGGTATGCATTTGAGCGGGGATGCGGATGCATTTTTCTTTTGAATAAATGGGATCTTGTTGAAAAAGACAGTAAGACAGTAAAAAGGTACCATGACGAGTTGAGAATGCAGGCAAAATTTTTAAGCTTTGCTCCGATTATAACCATTTCCGCTTTAACCGGACAACGGGTTTTGAAAATATTCGATCTTGTGGAAGAGGTATTCAACCAGTACTCGGCACGTATCGGGACCGGATCGCTGAACAAGATATTTGAACAGGCCATTGAACGAACAGAGCCGTCCCTTTACAGAGGAAGACGGATTAAATTTTATTATGCCACCCAGGTATCCAACGCCCCACCCCATTTTGTCTGTTTTGTAAATTATCCTGATGCCGTCCATTTTTCCTACAAGCGCTACCTTATTAATCAAATCAGGGAGAGGGCGGGGCTTGACAAGACACCCATTCGAATAATCTTCCGCAAACGCACAGGACGAAAAAAATGATAAGGATAACCATTGAACTTGTTTGAATATCATGCACAAAAGTCAGCCCAAGCATCGAGGCCCCTTGCCGATAGAATGCGACCGAAGAACCTGGATGAATTCGTAGGACAAACCCATGCTGTGGGAAAGGGAACATTGATTCGCCATGCCATTGAACAAGACCGGATTTTTTCCATGATTCTCTGGGGTCCTCCGGGATGTGGCAAAACAACCCTTGCAAGAATTTTCGCGGGTGAAACCGGTTGTCATTTTGTCCATTTTTCTGCTGTACTGTCAGGTGTCAAGGATATCCGATCTGTTATTAAGGATGCAAAAAACCAGCAAAAGCTTTTTCAAAAAAGAACGGTTCTTTTTGTGGATGAGATACACAGATTTTCCAAATCCCAGCAGGATGCGTTCTTGCCCTATGTGGAAGATGGCACGGTACTTTTTATCGGCGCCACCACAGAGAACCCTTCCTTTGAACTCAATAATGCGCTGCTGTCCCGCTCACGTGTTTACAAGCTGCGCTCGCTGGAGCAGGAGGATATCGAAGCCGTTTTAGAGCGCGGTCTGAACGCGTTGGGTGACAAGGTGCAGGTCGATGCGGGTTGTCTCGCACTGATCGCCGCCCAGGCTGATGGCGATGCACGCAGGGCCCTGAACCTGCTGGAGCTCACTGCGGACCTGGCGGAAGAGGGCAGGATCACCGCAGCCACGCTGGAAGAGGTATTGCAGGCGTCTTTAAGGCGTTTTGACAAG
>CAZKDT010000024.1:0-8639 GCA_964551515.1 uncultured Desulfobacteraceae bacterium
AAACAGCCAGACCTTTCACATTTTATCACCCGTTGGCCCCATAATTTATTGAGAAGTTACTTTTATTTTAAATAACTTGTAGAAATTACGAGACATTTTTAATAATGATTTCCCATAGACTTAAAACCGAGAAAGCAATCATTGAAAGACCGGGATGGAAAGAATACCAGAACAATCTGAAACAGGCCGACGCCAAAAAAAGATTATTCAATAAAACCATCAAATTATCTACCCTGGTTGTTGTGTTACTTGTTTTGGCTTACGAAATATTTGGCGGTCTTGGCGGAAAATCATTTTCTCATTTTCTTGGGGATTATTTTTCATCATCCTATGATAACACCATGGATGCCCGCCTCAATTATGGCAAGTTAATCAATAAAAGCAATGTTCGGGATTTTCTTAAAAGCATATCATTTGTAAACCTGAAAAATAAGAGTTTCGACTTTTTTTCAAATGGCCGTAAATTTCGAATTGACACCAGTCTTGACATAGAATTGCAGGAATTTTTGATAAAAAGGTTGGATTTAAACACATCAAAACACATCGGGATAGTGTGTATGGATCCTGCAACCGGGAAGGTCTTATCCATGGTCGGTTTTGATAAGACAGATCCGTCTAACAATCCGTGCGTAGACAGCAGATTCCCTGCAGCGAGTATCTTTAAGATCGTTACCGCATCCGCAGTTGTTGAAAAATGTGGTTTTCATCCGGACTCTGAGCTTGCATATAACGGCAGAAAACATACCCTGTATAAATCCCAGCTTAAAGACCGAAAAAACAGGTACACCAACCGGATAACATTTCGAGACTCATTCGCACAGTCGGTTAATCCGGTGTTTGGGAAAATTGGCGTCCTTTACCTTGGGAAAAATACCCTCAAAAAGTATGCTGAGGCCTTTGACTTCAACAAAAACATCAATTTTGAAATTAAGATTGCTCCGAGTTCCGTTAAGTTATCCGACGAACCTTACCAATGGGCCGAGGTTGCCTGTGGATTCAACAATAAAACAAAAATATCTCCCCTTCACGGTGCAATGATAGCTTCAGCAATCATCAACCAGGGAAATATCATGGAGCCTGCGGTGGTTGATCGGATCATTAACGAAAAAGGAGAAACCATTTACCGGAATCATTTGGTCACGATCAACCAGGCAATTACGCGCGGTACATCTGAGATTCTTAATAATCTCATGGCAGCTACAATACGGTACGGCACCTGCAAAAAGGCTTTCAGGGGATACGGGAAAGATAAAATCCTTTCCAAGCTGAATATCGGTGGTAAAACCGGCTCCATTGACAACAAATCTCATACTGCCCGATATGATTGGTTTGTGGGATTTGCCGAAGAAAAGGAGGGGCCGAGAAAGATCGCCTTATCAATTATTGTAGCCCATGAAAAATATATTGGCCTAAGGGCAAGTTATTACGCACGTATTGCAATGAAAGAATATTTCAACAGTTATTTTAAAAAGACCGCCATTTGATGTCTAAAACTTTAAACGTTATGAATTCGATGTTTCACGAATTCATCGATATTGGGAATATCAATGAATTGTTTAATTAAATTTTTCAGCGTCAGCAAGTATATATTTGGCCGAATCCTTGATTGTCTGTTAGCAGATGTATATTTTGGAAAACATATGGCTGGTATGCCGTATGGTTCCATAGTATTTTTTCCATGCCAGGATAACATTCTGTGCTGCGGACTTACAGGAATTGTTTCTTTTAAGAAAAAGAATAAAATAGACAGCAGTGTCGACATTATATCTTTGAAAGATATTCTTAAAAAAAGTCAAGATCATTGCTATACAAAATGCAGGCAAAATGACTTGAATCTTGAAGATTATTATTTGGGCGGGGAAAAGCAGATTGACGCTCTTTTCCAAAAAGTACGAAACTTAAAATGCAATGATCTTTTTTACAATCTATTCATTAAACAGGAAAGTCAGGTCGAAATCGTAAAATTTTCCCATCGCCTTTCCGAATTCGTTGATTCAGAGTCAAAATTACTGACCGATCATATGGGACACCTTGAATCTGATGATGTTGAAATTTTGTCCCGGCGTATTGATAAAATAAAGGACATTGCCTGGTGTCTTACATCAGAGATTGCCGATAATATTGAAAAGGTTAAATATCTTATATTGCATGAACATGAAACTTTCAACATCTACGTTGTTAATATCTTCAAACAGATCAATGCCGTACTGAACAGTATCGACCGTCTTGAGGTCAGGGGCCGTGATTCTGCAGGAATATCCATGATGTTTGTTCTCGATAGTTTTGAATTTGACAGATTTGAAGAAACAATAAAAAGAGAGAATCTTTATGATCGGTTAAAGGAGCGTTCAGACCATGATATCCTTATTAACCTGGGAATTAGTGTAAATGAGTCAGAAGATGAAAATGGTCATAAACTTATTGTAATTGCAATTACTTATAAAGCTGTTGCTGAAGTAGGGAGCCTTGGAGATAATGTTCATTTTTTACGCGAACAAATAAAAAACGATAAGATTCTCCATAAACTGGTCTCATTTTGCCCCAAATGCCATACGATTTCCGCCCACACGCGCTGGGCATCGGTTGGTGCCATCAGCGAACCCAATTGTCATCCTGTGGACAACACTACCACAGGGAGCGGTGTTCCAAAAAGTGGTATCATACATGCCTGTCTGAATGGAGATATCGATAATTATATGGAACTTAAAAAGAAATATGAAAAACATGGATGTTTTATACCTCAGGATGTAACTACAGATACAAAGATCATTCCACTTCAGATCGAAAAGTATATTAATCAAGGTTTTGAGGTTCAAGAAGCATTCCGCCTGGCGGTGAATGATTTCAAAGGGTCACATGCCATATCAGTACATACCACTCTGGCTCCAGGTAAGATCTTTCTGGCCCAGAAAGGAAGCGGTCAGGCCATTTTTATTGGTATTGCAAAAGATCACTATATGCCCAGTTCAGAGGTATATGGACTGATTGAAGAGACCCCTTTTTTTATCAAGATGGACGGTGAAAAAGAAGTAGAAGGTAAAGACGGCATGACCCAGGGACAGATTTTTGTCTTGGATCAGTGCTCCGCTGGAGGCATAGATGGTATTAAAGCGACTTATTATGATAATACCCCGATTGTGCTTGGCAAAAATGATATAAAGTATACCGAAATTACTTCAAGAGACATAGACCGCCAAGATTTTCCCCATTATTTTTTAAAAGAAATTTCGGAATCTCCGCATTCTGTTGAAAAAACCCTTCAGAACCGCTGGAAAATCAAGAAAGATAAGATCGGGCAGTATGTCATAACTTTAGATAATAAGACATTTCCTAAAACGTTGCAAAAGGCTCTGCTGAATAAAAAAATACGACGAATCTTTTTTGTTGGGCAGGGCACTGCCGGTGTTGCCGCACATACATGTGCAGACATTCTGAATTACTATATGGATGACCCATCGTTTTATATCAGTGCAATCAAAGCATCGGAGCTGAGCGGGTTTAAACTTAATGATGATGACGATAAAAAAATGATGGAGGACTCTCTTGTGATTGCCATAAGTCAGTCCGGAACGACCACAGACACAAACCGTACTGTCGATATGGTAAAAGAACGAGGCGCTTACACCATGGCCATAGTTAACCGAAGAGATTCAGATATTACCTTCAAGGTTGACGGTGTTATGTATACCAGCAGCGGCAGGGATATTGAAATGTCAGTAGCTTCTACAAAAGCCTTCTATTCTCAAATCGTCGCGGGCGCTCTTCTGGGTCTTAAGATTGCCGAACTTCTAGATCGCAGGAATGATGACTTTATTGCAGCACAAATTAAAGAGCTTCTTGCAATGCCCGGCAATATGAGAAAAGTTCTTTCAATGCATAACAAAATCGAAAACTCTGCGAAAAGGCTTGCTACAACCAAGACATACTGGGCTGCTGTGGGTAGCGGTCCCAACAAGGCCTCGTCAGATGAAATCAGGATCAAATTGAGTGAGCTTTGCTATAAAACAATTTCATCTGATTTTGTTGAGGATAAAAAACACATTGATCTTTCATCGGAACCGCTGATCATTGTTTGCGCTGCTGGGGTCAGAGGAACAGTAATCGGTGATATTATCAAGGATACGGCGATATTTCAGGCACACAAGGCTACTGTCATTGTAATAGCTAACGAGGGTGAAAGCCGGTTTGAACCTTATGCAGCGGATGTTTTTCACGTCCCGATTGTCAGTGAGCATTTTGCTCCTATCTTGAACACCCTGGTGGGGCATATCTGGGGATATTACGCTGCGATGGCAATTAATGAAGGGTCATGCTTTCTATACGAATTCAATAAAGATATTCAGAAAACCGTATACGATTGTGCGAATAAAGGTATGGATGTTTACGAATTAATCCTTGAAAAATCTTTCAGGGAAAAAATCGCTTTTTTTTATAAAGAATTCAGAAGAAAAAAAGCCGATAACAGTTTCCCGTCTGCCATGGGGCTTGAGGCAGCATCAGATCTGACTCTTCTTTTAAAATATCTGTCCGGAAGACTGCCGGTATCTGATTTTGAAATAGATTTCGGCAAAAAGGGTACGGCGCTGAACATGCTGAACACGCTCTTTGAATGTTTGGGAAAATCAATCAACGGCATGTCCCGGCCTGTGGATGCTATCCGGCACCAGGCAAAAACCGTCACTGTGGGAACAAGCCGTATCAGTGAAAAGGTAGAAGGGATACTGTTTGAAACACTGACCCAATACAATATCCATGTTTCCCAGCTGATTAACAGGAATATTATTGTTCTTAAAAATCTGCAGGGAATCGTTTCAGATATAGAAGGAGCCATTCTTTATAGAATCGGAGGCCTGAATCTTCTCGGCGAACCTACAGATCAAACCACAATCGAAATTATAAAAAAAGATGGAGTCTTAAAACCGATTCCGTCCCGTGTAGAAAATGACTCACTGCTCAAGGGAACCAAAAGAATCATTGTACAGGAAGGGAATGTATATATCGGCAAAGGAAGAAAAGACGATCGAAGTATTATCGTTATTCCAATTATATCCGCCTCTGCCGCCAAGCCGAATTTGATTGAATATATACTATTGTTGAATATATCCTTTAAAGAAAATGTTCCGTTAGATGTAAAGATAAAGGCCCTTGGCGGAAAATATGAGCGCATCAAAAACATTGTTCAGGAAAACAGTGTGATATGGGATGAACGGCATATTGGGCTTGTAAGTATGAAAGAGCTTTTTGGAATATCTGCGGAAAAAATCGGTGAATTTATTGTTTCCCGTGTTTCATGATTTATATTATTATAGAATTTTAGCTTTTTGAAAATATTGTCGCTTTATTAAAATCGATTTGTTTCAAAGAACTAAACGGTCACGTATTATTGATTCTATCTTTATAACTGAAAATATATAGGAGATCAGAAATGCCGGACAAAAAAGATTTTATTATCAAAGACAGGAGAGTATTCACGAAAGGGGATCAGAATCAAGAGACAACAGAAGAATCGGCCAAACCTTCAGAAGAGGAAGGCAAGGCAAGTGAATCCGCAGAAGCGGCTGCTCCTGAGGAGGATAAAACAGATTTTCAACTGCCGAAAATCAATTTTGCAACCTTTGTTTTTTCCTTGAATTCATCTGTATTGTTACAACTCGGGCTAATAGAAGACCCTGCCTCCGGCAAAAAGACTAAAAACTTGCCACTTGCAAAACAGACCATAGATATTTTAAGCATGCTGGAAGAAAAAACCCAAGGGAATTTGACAAAGGATGAAGAGACTATGCTGAAAAATATTCTATATGACCTGAGGATGCTATATGTGAAAGAAAAGGGATAATCCGGTCATTTTATGAGGATTTTTTCTCCTGCTAAAATAAACCTGTTTCTGAAAATTACAGGAAAACGACCCGATGGCTACCATGATTTGGTTAGTCTGATGTGCTGTGTCGGGCTTTACGATACGGTATCACTTACTTTCGGTGTTAAGGAGACTTCTGTCTTCTGTTACCATCCGGACGTTCCGGAAGATGAAACAAATATTGCCTTTGCCGCTGCATCTCTTTTTTTTAACACCCTGAATGTAAATGCCGGCGTAAAAATTTCCATAGAAAAACAAATACCGGTCGGAGCCGGTCTCGGAGGAGGAAGCAGCAATGCCGCCGCTGTTTTTTTGGGATTAAACCGTTATTACGGCTATCCATTTTCCCCGGAGAAATCCATATCCATGGGGCGTTCAATAGGGGCGGATGTGCCCTTTTTTATTTTCCGGAAACCGGCAATAGTATCCGGTATTGGTGACAAGCTCAACGCTTACCAAGGGCTTGAAAGTTTTAAGATATTATTGGTCTTCCCCGGTTTTGGCATTTCAACGGCCAAGGTTTATAAAAATCTTAATTTGGGATTGACAAACTGCAAAAAAAAACTTAAAAGTTTCTTTTCGAACAAGCAGGGCTTTGATCCGGGGTGCCATTTATGCAATGATCTTGAACCCACTGCGGCATCAATGCATCCGGGCATATTTACAGCTAAAGAGGCTCTTTTAAAACATGGCGCACTGGGGGCGCTCATGTCGGGAAGCGGATCAACGGTATTCGGCCTTTTTTCCGATTCCGATACCGCCTTTAAGGCAAATCGCGCACTTGCAGCGAACGACGAGTGGCAGTTGTATCTTGTCGATATGATAACAAAAGAGTACGTTTTTGAAAGGTCTCACAGGGATAATTTTTCTTGAACAGATGAGTTTGCATCTTTGATTATGGGGCGTCGTCAAGTGGTAAGACACAGGACTTTGGTTCCTGCATTCGGAGGTTCGAATCCTCCCGCCCCAGCCAGGTTGCATTAATGGGTAATGGTAATATAAATGAATGAATTTATAATATTTTCAGGGAATTCAAATCCGGTTCTTTCCCAAAAAATATGTGAATATATCAATGTTCCTCTGGGAGGGGAAAAGGTAAAACGATTCAGTGACGGTGAGATCCAGATCGAAATAGATGAAAACGTTAGATCAAAAGATGTTTTTGTCATTCAATCCATCTGTTCTCCGGTGAATGATAATCTGATGGAACTGCTTTTGATGTTAGATGCCTTAAAGCGTGCCTCAGCAAACAGGATAACAGCGGTAATTCCCTATTACGGGTATGCACGACAGGACAAGAAGGTAGCACCTCGAGTTCCGATCAGTGCCAAACTAGTTGCGGATATACTGACCGTGTCCGGCGCAACCCGGGTCATTACAATGGATCTGCATGCCGGTCAAATTCAGGGGTTTTTCAACATTCCGGTGGACAATCTTTTTGCTGCTCCGGTTATTATCAATTATATCAAAAAAAAATTTAATAATGACCTTGTGATCGTTTCTCCGGATGCGGGTGGGGTTGAGAGGGCCAGAGCTTTTGCAAAGCGTCTAAATGCCGGACTTGCTATCATCGATAAGCGGAGAGACGCCCCTAACCAAGCCAAAGCCATGGCGGTCATCGGCAATGTTACCGATAAGGTTGTTGTCATTCTTGATGATATGGTCGATACTGCCGGCACCCTTGTGGAGGCTGCCGGAGCTATCATGAAAAACGGTGCCAGGGAGATTCATGCCTGCTGTTGCCATCCCGTTTTGTCAGGGCCGGCAATCGAACGGATCGAAATTTCGGAACTGAAAACCCTGGTTGTAACAGATACAATCCCTTTAAAGAAAAATGCAAGAGTTTGTAATAAGATCAAGGTACTTTCAATTTCAGAGCTGATTGGCGAGGCAATCATTCGCAGTTTTAAAGGAGATTCTGTAACCTCTCTTTTTGTATAAAACATAACCCGGAGAAGTCGGAATCAAAAATATTTGCAACAAAGACACTAGGACACAAAGGATATATTAATTATTATTTCTTCGTGTCTTGGTGCCTTAGTGGCAGAATGGAAAAAGATTTTTAAGGAGGATTAATATATTTTGGAGTTAATAGAATTAAAAACAAATAAAAGAAGCGCCACAGGCAACAGCCCTGCACGCCAACTCAGGCAGGCGGGTCAGATACCTGCCGTGCTTTACGGCAAGGGAACAGAATCTGTTTTGCTTTCCGTGAATATAAGTGATATCGACAGGGTTTTGAAGAAGGGACGGATAGGCCAAGTCCTTTTAAACCTCACTATTCCCGATAATGGAGGAACATCCACCAGGACAGTTATGGTAAAGGAGCTGCAACTCCATCCGGTTTCACGCAATTTTTTGCACATCGATTTCTATGAGGTTGCAATGGATCGTAAGATCATGGTGAACATTCCTGTAACGATAATTGGTGAGGCAAAGGGCATTGAGTTTGGTGGCATGTTGCAGATTGTCAGACGTGAACTTGAAGTTGAGTGCCTACCCATGGATGTCCCGGAGTCTATTGAGATCGATGTTACGGATCTTGATATTGGAGATTCGATCCACGTTCGCGATATTTTCCAGCAAAGTGGAATTGAGTTTTTGGGTGAAGAAAATTTTACGGTAGTAACCATAGTCAGCGCCAGGATGGAAGAAGAGGAAGAACCGGTGGAAGAAGCAGTAGAAGAGGGTGAAGCGGGCATTGCTGAAGAAGGTGAAGAAAAACCTGACTCCGGTGACGAAAAATAGTTTTACGGACTTTAATTATGCCGAAAAAATGCGT
>CAZKDT010000024.1:8649-14533 GCA_964551515.1 uncultured Desulfobacteraceae bacterium
CTGGTAGTCGGACTCGGCAACCCGGGCAGCACTTACAAAAAGACCCGGCATAATGTTGGATTTATGGTGGTAGATCAAATTGCAGAAGATTTTTCTATCGCCCTTGTCAAACAAAAGTTTGATACCATTTTCGGACGGGGAGTTGTTGATGGTGTTGAGGTTGTTCTGGCAAAACCCATGGCCTTTATGAACAGAAGCGGGCCTCAGGTTCAAAAAATTGCAAGATATTACAGGATATTAAGCGAGGACATGTTGGTTGTTCACGATGACATAGACCTTGCTTTTGGAAGAATAAAAATAAAGGAGAAAGGAGGGGATGGGGGACACAAAGGTGTAAGATCGATAATAGATGCCATTGGCGGAGGTGATTTTGTACGTCTTCGTATCGGCGTCGGGCGGCCCGAGGCTTCGATTAGCGCTGCTGATTATGTTCTGGGAAAATTTTCTTCAAAAGAAAAAAAAGTTCTACACCGGATCATTACAGAGGCCCGGGATGCTGTAGGTACAATCCTTTGTAAAGGTGCAAAGGAAGGGATGAACAGGTTCAACGATAAAAGAATTCTAATTTCAAGTTAACTATTCAGATGGAGGGAAGAATGGAAGCTGTATTGAACAATTTACCGTTGTATTGCACGCTGGTAGGTGTTGCAGGAGTGGTTTTTGCGATTATACTGGCCGGAGTTGTCAAAAAAGCGCCTGCCGGAAATGAAAGGATGCAGGAGATTGCCGCTGCTATTCAAGAAGGCGCTATTGCATATTTAAACCGCCAGCTTAAAAGCATGGGCATCGCCGGCATTATTATTTTCATTATAATTTTTGTCACCCTTGGCGCAAAATTCGCCATCGGATTTATGATTGGTGCCGTCGCATCATTCATGGCAGGATATATCGGAATGCGGGTATCGGTTCTCGCCAATGTAAGAACCGCGGAAGCCGCCAGAAAAGGGCTTGGGGCCGGTCTGGCTCTGGCTTTTAAGGGCGGTTCGGTTACCGGAATGATAGTGGCCGGTCTGGCTTTAACCGCCATTTCCGGTTACTATACTGCAACCCATGATGTTATGGCCCTGGTGGCCTTAGGTTTTGGCGGCAGCCTGATTTCGATTTTTGCACGGCTGGGCGGCGGGATCTTTACCAAGGGAGCTGATGTGGGGGCTGACCTGGTGGGTAAAGTCGAGGCCGGCATCCCTGAAGATGACCCCAGAAACCCGGCGACCATTGCCGATAATGTGGGGGATAATGTGGGGGACTGTGCGGGTATGGCCGCCGACCTTTTTGAGACATACGCGGTTACGGCCGTAGCCGCCATGCTGATCGGTCATCTTCTTTTTCCCGAAAACAAAATGGTAACCGAATTCCCGTTGGTGCTGGGCGCTATATCAATCATCGCTTCCGCGATCGCTGTTTTCTTTGTGAGACTCGGAAAGAATGAATATATCATGGGCGCCCTGTACAAGGGAATGTTCGGCGCTGCCATCATGGCAGCCGTTGCATTCTACTACGCCTGCAATAAGTTCATGGGCGACTTGGGTAGCGTTTCTGCCATGAATATTTACTATTGCACGCTGATTGGGTTGATGCTTACGGTTGTCATTGTTATCATTACAGAATACTACACAGGCATTTACGGGCCGGTGAAACAAATTGCGCAAGCATCCACAACCGGCCACGGCACAAATATCATCGCCGGTCTGGGCGTGAGTATGCAGGCCACGGCGGCTCCGGTTCTTACCATCTGTCTGGCGATTTATCTGTCCTATCACTTTGCGGGCCTTTACGGCATTGCCATGGCCGCCATGTCCATGCTTTCCATGACCGGTATGGTTATCGCCATTGACGCTTACGGGCCGATTACCGATAATGCCGGCGGGATTGCTGAAATGGCTGGAATGGATGAAAGCGTCCGGGCAGTCACAGATCCTCTGGATGCGGTTGGAAATACCACCAAAGCGGTTACCAAGGGATATGCCATCGGTTCTGCCGGTCTGGCGGCTCTGGTTCTTTTTGCAGCCTATGTACAGGAATTTGCCATCAAGGGTGATGCGGGCGCTGCTGCCATTAAATTCGACCTGTCCGATGTAAATGTTATCATAGGTCTTTTTATCGGTGGTCTTTTGCCGTACCTGTTTGCTTCCATTGCCATGAAAGCGGTGGGCAATGCCGGCGGCGCGGTGGTTGAAGAGGTTCGCCGCCAGTTCCGCGAAATTCCGGGCATCATGGAAGGTACTGCCAAACCCGATTATGCAGCCTGTGTTGACATCGTGACCAAGTTTGCTCTAAGTGAAATGATTGTTCCGGCACTTTTGCCGGTGGTTGCGCCAATTGTTGTCGGTCTCTTGCTTGGCAAGGTCGCTCTGGGCGGACTTTTGATCGGAAGTATCGTTACCGGTGTTTTTGTTGCTATTTCCATGACCACTGGTGGAGCTGCCTGGGACAATGCCAAGAAATACATTGAAGACGGCCATCTGGGCGGCAAGGGGAGCGATGCCCACAAAGCGGCGGTTACCGGTGACACTGTTGGCGATCCTTACAAGGATACCGCAGGACCGGCCATTAACCCGATGATCAAAATACTGAATGTTGTTGCATTGTTGATGGTACCATTTTTACTGTAATAAAACATTCATAAAACTTGTTTAAATAAAAAAGGATCGGTGTGAAAGCGTCGATCCTTTTTTATTGATTATTAGTTGATTATACGGTATAAGAGTAATTGAAGATTAAAGATTGTTGAATGACAAGCGACCAATTACAAAGAAACCGGTGTTGAAATGAATATAAAAAAGGATAACGAAAAAACAAAGACATCCAAACAAAAAGTACGGAAATTCAAAGTGGGAGATCTTGCAGTTTATCCCGCGCATGGCGTTGGGAAAATTAATTCCATAGAGAGCAAGATCATTAACGGCGAGGAACATGATTTTTACATGATGAAAATCCTCGAAAACGAAATGACGATCATGATTCCCACTTGGAATGTTGAACAGGTCGGTCTGAGGGATGTGATCGACGAAGAAAAGATCTCCAACGTATTTGAAGTCATGAAAAAAAGGGAGGAGTCGCCTGGTGATACCCAGACCTGGAACCGAAGATACAGGGAATACATGGAAAAGATCAAAACCGGTTCACTTTATGATGTGGCCGAGGTCTACAGGGATCTTTCTTTGCTAAAATTAACAAAAGATCTTTCCTTTGGTGAACGCAAGCTTTATGATACTGCCCAAACCCTGCTGGTGACAGAGCTTTCGATTGCAAGAAATACCGATGAACAGACTATTATTTCAGAGATGAAGTTGCTTTTCCCCCCTAAACAACCCGAAAGTGTGGATAATTCCGATCATCCCGACTAACAACCCACCTTTTTAGAATATGTATGACCAAAGTGCCTTTACAATTCTTGTGGATGTATCTGATTCGGGAAAACGCCTTGATCTGCTAGTTGCCTCACGAATTTCCTGTTGTTCCCGTTCTGTTGCTGCAAGCCTGATCCGCAATGGGAAAATACGGGTTCAGGGAAGTGCAAAAAAGCCAGGATATCGGGCAAGAACAGGCGATGAGATTTGTGGCGCCATTCCGCCCCCTGAACCTGTATTATTTAAACCTGAGCCTATTCCAATCGACATCCTGTACCAAGACGATGATATTATAGTTTTAAACAAGCAGCCGGGGATTGTGGTACACCCTGCACCGGGACACTATAGCGGCACTTTGGTGAATGCTCTTCTTTATCATTGCCCCGGGCTTAAAGGGATCGGTCAAGAGTTGAGACCGGGGATTGTCCACAGACTGGATAAGGACACATCCGGTGTGATGGTGGTTGCTAAAAATTCTGCGGCACATCAAAATCTGGCCCTGCAGTTTAAATCGAGAATGATTAAAAAGAAGTACCTGGCCCTTGTTTATGGCAGAATGAAATCTGATTCAGGCAGGGTTTCACTTCCCATCGGACGGCATCCTGTTGATAGAAAAAAGATGTCAACACACAGCAAAAAAAGCCGCACAGCCGAGACAACCTGGCGAGTCAATAAACGTTTTGCCCAAGCCACCTTAATTGAGATTGGTCTCGAAACAGGGCGAACTCACCAAATCAGGGTTCACTGTGCTTCCATCAAGCATCCGGTTGTTGGTGATCCGGTATACGGCGGTCGAAAAGCTGGAAAAAGCATCGCATATGATCTATTTAGATCAGTTCCAAGGCAGATGCTCCATGCCTGGCGACTCCAATTCACCCACCCGAAAAATCAAAGGACACTTCGTTTTGAAGCTCCCATCCCTTCTGACATGGGAGACATTCTAAAACTTATAAGCGAGGAATATTTAAAGAGCAGACCTAAGCCGGATAAACCAAAAAACACAAATAATAAATTCCAAATAACAAACAAATCACAATGACCGAAATTCCAAATAACAAACTATCTTAGTTATTGAATAATGTGGCTTCAGCGAAGCACTTACTATCCAATGTTGAATTCTCAATGTCCAATTTTCAAGTATTTTTCTGTTGGAAATTGATCATTGAAAATTGAATATTGGACATTTCAACATCGACAAAATTTTGTCGATGTTGTTTGGATAATCGCCTAATAATTATAGAATTCTTTTATCTTTTCAACCACATATGCCAGCTGGTCATCAGAAAGCTCAGGATAAATGGGAAGAGCTAAGGTATGTAAGGCCGCATGTTCAGCAACGGGGAAATCACCCTTTTTGTAGTTTAGATCCAAAAAACATTTCTGAAGATGCATGGGAATCGGATAGTAAATTTCAGTTCCTACTCCCACTTCATTTAAAAACCGGCGAAGGCCGTCTCTTTTATTCTTTACGCATATGACAAACTGATTGTATATGTGACGGTCTTGCTTTTCAACCGGAAGCTTAATTACATCATCTATTCCCGCATTTGCAAAAAGTTCTCTGTATTTATTTGCATTCTCCTGGCGACCTTTTGTCCATTTGTCAAGGTGCTTCAGTTTTACGGAAACAACTGCGGCCTGAAATGCGTCCAGTCGGAAGTTCCCGCCTGCTAGGTTATGATAATACTTTGGATGGGAACCATGAACCCGAAGAACGCGTAATTTGTCATATAGTTCATCTGAGCCGGTTATGACTATCCCGCCGTCTCCAAAAGCACCCAGGTTTTTAGATGGGAAAAAAGAGAAGCAGCCAAAATCACCCATTGCTCCTGCCCGCCTCCCTCGGTATTCAGCTCCGATGGCCTGTGCGGCATCCTCAATAACAAGAAGATTATATTCCTTGGCAATTTTTAAGATTGGATCCATGTCGGCACATTGGCCATACAGATGAACAGGTATAACTGCCCTAAGCTTTGCCAACTCTTTGCCGGTCATGGAAGCTATTAAGTTTTCAAAGCTTTCAGATGAAATATTATACGTGTCAGGCTCGATATCGACAAAGATCGGCCTTGCACCTGTACGAAATATGGACCCTGCAGTGGCAAAAAAAGTATAAGGAGTTGTTACAACAGTGTGTTGAAAACCGATATCGGCTGCCATCAGAGAAATTAAAATGGCGTCGGTTCCGGATGAAACTCCCACGGCATGCCTTGAAGAACAATAATCGGCAATATCCTTTTCAAGGGCCTCGACTCGAGGGCCCAGGATAAAATACTGGCTTTCAAAAATTTCCTCGGCAACCTTTAAAATCTCTTCCTTAATAGAGTGATACTGTTTTTTTAAATCAAGCAGAGGCACTTTCATAATAATTATCTCTTATTTGTTTTCGGCTCGTCCAATTTAGCCCTTTATTTGTAAATTTGGAATTTTGATAATTTTCTATATTAATAAATGGAACGACCTGCCCGCTCGTGCCCTGCAATGGCAGGCGGGAGCAACACCTTAACTTTAGTCACTTCAAACTTTAGTTCACT
>CAZKDT010000025.1:0-14072 GCA_964551515.1 uncultured Desulfobacteraceae bacterium
GCGCGATCACATGGGTGGTAATTTTGCCTTTAGCCAAAAGCATCCTTAAAACCTTGTACCGGAATAATTGCTCCAGCGCCTTTGTATCAATGGCCGGGGAAACAGTAAACATGCCTTTTTCATGGAAACAACCGTCGGAAATGAGAACATGCAGGTGAGGATAAAATCCTAAAAAATCGTAACAGTTTAGTCCATATGAAGGAACTCTATTGCTGGCAAGGCAGTGGCTAATAACGTATCTATGATGAGTCATTATAAAGGGAGGCATGAGTGGTGGGGGTGTCTGCAGTAAATAAAGTTTGGAAAAATGTCAGCGGGTGTTTTCCTTGACGTCTGGCCGTCATCAGAAGGCTGGGCAGCACGCTATGGGAATAAGATCCCTGGGCAGAGCGGGTGCCGAAGCAAATTTTTCTAAAAATCACCATATCGGCCCGGCCCCATGAATGAGTCATACAAGGATACCTTCGAAAATGCCATGGATAGCCATGATCATGAAACTCTTATTGTCTATAAAGATCAGTTCAACAGAGGCTTTGAAGTGCCTCTGACTATCGAACATGAAGACAAAACATACCGGTTTCGGATGATCATTTTATATGATCCGGGCTTATTTGCCAGAAAACGCCGAACACTGGAAAATTGTATCCAAAAGACAAAAACCGCTTTTGATCAACTCAACTTGAGACTCAACAAGTACAAACTCAAAACGTATGAATCCATTGAGAAAGCTTGTGTGGCCATCTTAAAAAAGCACCATACGCAAGACTACTTTCAGTACACCATCAACAACGATCCCATCATTACTTACAAAAATAAAAAAAGAGGAAGACCCGCAGCAAATGCTGAAAAAATCGCCATTACCACCGATTGCGTCAAACTCTCTTTCAAACAAAAATATTTTGAAAATGCGCTTTACCGCTGTGGCTACTATCCGTTGTTTACCAACAAGACCCAGGACAGCTTAACCATCCAAGATGCAATGATGGCCTACAAAGGCCAGTATAAAATTGAACATACCTACCGACCATCTAAAGGTCCTTATAAACTTGAGCCTATATACTTGCATACACCAGAGCGCATTGAATCCTTGCTGCTGCTGTTTAAAATAGCTCTGCAGATGGTTGTCCTGATTGAAATAACAGCCAGAAAAACGATCCGGCAAAGAGACAAAGGCCTGAACAACTTCATGCCCAACAGAAAGGATATTCGAAATCCGAAAACAGAATATCTTCTCTGCAAGTTTGAGTATATCGTCCAAGGGCATATGCGCTTACCTAACGGCAATACATATGGTTTTGTATCAGAACTCAACTCTTTACAACAGGATATCCTGGCAATACTGCAAGTACCGGCTCAATGCTACTCTTATGAGTACTTGTTTGATACCCAGTGACAGAGGGTATCTCTTAAAACTTGAATTAAAAATATAGATCTTTTAAAATAAAAAAACGTCGTTTTTCAAAGAGCGAAATTAAAGGTAAAAGGTGATTAACTTCTCAATAATTTCTGGTGTATTAAATGGTGATATTGAGCCGAATCCATAATTTTTTGAGATGTTACAAAGGTGAAAGCCAACCCTTCAACGTTATTGGGAAATTGGTCGCACAATTGATTGCTGTAGGGTGTTGGGAAACAAATTACGGGTTCAAGGTTCAGAAGTTCAGAAGTTATAGGTTTCAAAACTCAGGATTGTGGAACGTTTTTTGTCAAAAAAAATAGAATATGAAAATATGGCTTGAATATCAAGAAAAAATAAATATAATGGGCGCTTAATTCTGATGAACGTAACATCTCAATAATTTCTGGTGTATTAAATGGTGATATTGAGCCGAATCCATAATTTTTTGAGAACTTACTGATGAACTCGTAAAAAGTCCGGTTTAGACGGTTTCGTAAAAAGTTCAAATTCAAGGCGTGCAAATTTTGTAATCATCGGCTATCCGCCGGTTCCGTGGGAAGCGTACTTTTCGTATGTTGAATGATTGCGAAATGCAGCGCAACGCAGAAGTTGGACTTTTTACGGGACTGTCAATTCTGTTATTCACGTGAAAGGCAACTATTTTTTCAGGAGGACAAGTATGAAAGTATTGGTCAGTGATAATCTGGGGGAAGCCGGTATCGAAATGTTTAAGAATGAAGAGGGAATTGAAGTAGATGTTAAAACAGGACTTCCTCCTGAAGAGCTTAAAAGTATCATTGGAGATTATGATGCCCTGGTTATCAGAAGTGCCACAAAAGTAACCGAGGATCTTCTGGAAGCGGCAACTCGATTAAAAGTTGTGGGCCGTGCCGGAATTGGTCTTGATAATGTCGATATACCAGCGGCCACTAAACGGGGTATTGTTGTTATGAATACTCCGGGTGGCAATATTATAACAACTGCCGAACATGCTATTGCCATGATACTTTCCTTATCACGCAATATACCCGAGGGGACCGCGTCATTGAAGGCAGGAAGATGGGACAAAAAGAAACTTCAGGGCAGAGAGATATACAACAAGGTTTTAGGGGTGATTGGTTTTGGGAAAATCGGTTCCATTGTGGCGGATCGCGCCCGGGGGTTGAAAATGCAGGTGATTGTTTACGATCCTTTTGTCACCCCGGAACAGATTGAAAAGGCTGGCTTTGAAAGTGTTTCCCTGGAAGAGTTGTACCGCAAGTCTGACTACATAACCATACATGTTCCAAAACTAAAAAACACCATCGGTCTGATCAGCAAAGACGCTTTTGATCAGATGAAGGACGGTGTAATGATCGTAAATTGTGCCCGTGGCGGTATTGTTAATGAAGCTGATCTTTATGATGCCTTGAAGTCCGGAAAGGTCGCCGGAGCGGCACTGGATGTCTTCGAAAAAGAACCTCCTGGAGTTTGCCAACTCTTTGATTGTGAGAATCTGATCTGCACGCCTCACCTGGGGGCCTCAACACAGGAAGCCCAGACCAAGGTGGCGGTCGATGTGGCCGGCCAGATTATCAATTATCTGAAGAATGGTACCATATTAAATGCAGTCAATGTTCCGTCTGTCACCGGCGATCTTCTTAAAAAGCTGGGTCCGCTATTGACCCTGGCAAATCAAATGGGAAGTCTTCAGGCTCAGCTCACTAGAGGCGCTTTAAAGGAGGTTGTCATTGAGTATGCCGGTGATTTTAAAGAGCTTGATCTGTCTCCGGTATCAATAGCGGTTTTAAGGGGATTGTTAACTCACGTGGTCAAGGATGATGTGAATTTTGTTAATGCACAAGTCCTTGCCAAGGAAAGGGGGATAAAGGTCACGGAAACAAGCAGCGATGAGTCCGGGGAGTATATCAACCTGATTACGGTACGAGTTATTACTACCGAGATGACCAATATGGTATCCGGAACAATATTCGGTAAAAATGAGCTCAGGATCGTAAAAATTAATAATTTCCGGCTCGAATTAATCCCAACCGGCCATATTTCACTGATATATAACTATGACAAGCCGGGCGCTATCGGGAGTTTTTCAACCCTTCTCGGCAAAAACAATATTAACATAGACCAGATGCAGGTGGGACAGGAAGAAGGCGGAAAAATGAACATTATTTTTCTCAAAACAAATGTATCAATTCCTTCGCATGTTATTGATAAAATGCTTGAATTGGAACTTATTAAAACGGTGACCCCGCTCGAATTTGATATGTAGGCAAGACGAACCGGGACTAAGAAACATTGGAAATTAGAAATTGAAGATTGAATAATTGAGAAATCAATCCCTATTATAATGAAATTGTTTGACAGTCACTGCCATCTTGATGACCGGGCGTATGAGAACGATATCCGGGAGGTTGTCGCACGCATGAATTCCGCTGGTGTTGTTGCGGCAATGATTGTAGGTACAACCCGGCCACGATCCATCAAGGCCGTTTCCCTGGCGGAATCATTTCCCGGTCTGTACGCTTCTGTGGGAATTCACCCGCATGATGCCAAAAACTGCGATGAAGAGACGCTCAAAACCCTTAAAAACCTTTCAAAAAATCCCCGTGTTCACGCCTGGGGAGAAATCGGACTTGATTTTAACCGAATGTTCTCACCCAGAGAAACCCAGGAAAAGTGGCTGATCCGGCAGCTTGAGATTGCCGATGAAGGGAATCTTCCCGTTATTTTTCATGAGCGGGACAGTAACGGCCGTCTCATCGAGATCCTGAAAGCGTATTTTAAAAATGTGAAAAGCGGAGTGATCCACTGTTTCAGCGGGAATAAAACAGAGCTGAAACAGTATCTTGATCTCGGCCTTTATATCGGAATTACTGGCATTGTGACCATCAAAAACCGAGGCGCGGATTTGCGAGAAATTGTACCCTTTATCCCTGTGGAACGTATTCTTATTGAAACCGATGCTCCCTACCTGACACCCGCTCCCGAAAAAAACCACACCCGGCGGAATGAACCTGCCTTTGTGCGGTCTGTTTTACTAAAACTGGCAATGATCAGAGAACAAGACCCCGAGGATCTGTCTACTAAAATTTGGGACAACACCTGCCGTCTCTATGGTATTGAAATTTAAAACATGTAGAATATTGCTGCTCATTAACTCTGAACCCGTGAACAGTTACGAAAGAAAAAACCATAATAGCCTGTTAATAATATTTGACGCCAATTCCAAAACGTGAAGCGTCTTCGCTACCCATTTCTTTCCACCATCTTACTTGAGCGAGCGATGCGGTTCGCAGCCCATGGCAGAGTTCCGATTCATAAGTATCAAACGAGACGTTTTTCATCTTGAAGAAAATATTCGTTCCTTCTTTGAAAAATGAATCAGACTCGAAATACATGCCGCCTTCACCGCAGTTGAGCATTACGGCATTAACAATTTTATCCTTGTTAAAACAGTTGCATATAACGGATGCTTTACATTTATGACGTTCAACAGCTCTTTTTTTCATAGGGTATACCCCCCTGATTTTTATTGGATCCACGGTTTAATCCATGGATTATTCCTACTTGCCCGGTTTAAGGCACAGGCAGGTTAAGAATATTGTTGTAAGTCCCGAAGCAGTTTAAACAAGTTTGGTTATTTTTGGGATCTTCTTTCCACTGCCCGTCAACCAGAAACTTGTATTCATAACTTCCGGGAGGTAGAATCACAGCTTTATTCCATACCCCATTCGCATCTTTTTTCATGAGATGCTTTTTGGGATTCCAATTATTAAAATCTCCTATCAGGACAACCTCTTTGGCATCTGATGAATCGAATGAAAAAGTAGCTTTTCGCCGCTTGATTTTGTTTTTTGATTTGTCCTTTGCCATGCAATACCTCCTCATATAAAACTTTTTCGAGATTTTATGTCATGTTCATTTAAAAAATATTATTACAAAATTATATTTCAATCTGTCTATAGACAGAAGGCTTCATTTTGATGGTAGGATTCCCTATGGAGTGGGAATTTATCCCATACAGTCGGGAGAAAACTGATAAGATAGATTTTTATGGACGGACTTATTTTTTCCACAGATTAAGCCGGTTAAGGGTGTAAATCGTAACTTCTCAATAAGTTCTGGTGTATCAAATGGTGATATTGAGCCAAATCCATAATTTATTGAGAACTTACTGTAAATCAACAAGTTGGATTCCCGACTTATTCGTGTGATGAGGCTATTCCCCAAATCCATAGTGAAACATTTCGTATTCGGTTTTTCCCCCAAGTAAAACATCTATTTTGTCTTGAATTTCTTGTCTTTCTGTACTTAATAACCATTTTTCCCAGTAATCAGAGGACTTCCAGGTACTGATAACCAGAAACGTATCGGGTTTATCAAGGCTTTTTAATGTTTCACCGGAAATATAACCTGACTGATTTGTAGCAAGGACTCTCATTTGTCTAAACAGAGGTATCATTTCCTTTGCCTTGTTTTCCGGTACACTCCGTTTAATTAGAATTTTAACAGCCATTTTATCCTCCTTTCATATAAAAGATGGGTTTGGTCTAAATCGGACTTTTTACGAGTTCATTATGTTTAAGAAGTTCCTTATGGTGGTTATTCCTGATACACATGCGATCGGGTTACCGGCAATGTATTATCCAATCCTTTTGAGACAAGTATCTGAAACAGGCGAGAATTGCCGTACTTAAATCCTGCTGCCGTACTGTTTAAAAAAAGACGCCATTGCCTAACAAACGGTTCATCAAATAATTTCCTGATTTTTTCTATATTTTCTTCAAAATTTTCTGCCCACTTTTCAAGAGTTTTGGCATAGTGCAGCCGCAAATTTTCTATATCCAGGATGGAAAAACCGGTTTTTCCCACTTCCTTCACAATTTCGTGAAGCGTCGGAATGTAGGCTCCTGGAAAGATATAATTAAATGTCCAGGGATCTCCGGCAGACGGGGTATCTTTTCCAATGGTATGCAGCAGAGCCAGTCCGCCGCTTTTTAACAAATCTGAAACTTTTTGAATAAAAGTGGGAATAAATTTTTTCCCTACGTGTTCCATCATGCCTATGGAAACTATTTTATCAAATTTACCATTTAACTTTCTGTAATCCTGATATAAAAGCTTAAGTTGATTTTGAAGCCCCAATTTTTCAATTTTACGATTGGCGTATTCGAATTGATTTTTCGATAGCGTAATACCAACTCCGGTTATGCCATATTTTTGGGCTGCATAGATAAGCATTCCGCCCCAGCCGCACCCAATGTCGAGAAGTGATTCATCAGGTTTAAGCAAAAGTTTGCGGGAAATATGTTCGTATTTATTCAATTGTGCCTGTTCCAGAGAATCGTCCGGCTTTGAAAAATACGCACAGGAGTAAGTCATGGTTTTGTCAAGATAGAGTTCATAAAACTCATTGCCCCTGTCGTAATGAAAGGAAATGTTTTTTGGGGCTTGTCGCAGGGTAGAACTGTTTAGCAGCGAAAAGATAAGCTGTTGAAATTTTTGCCAGAAAGATAAGCAATACTCGTCAAAATTGATGGCGAATCCCAGACGAAAAAGTTTAAGAAGATCCTTCTCTATTTCCAGATCTCCCTCCATATAGGCTTCTCCAAACCCTAAAAATCCTTTTCTGACGATTTTTTTGGTAGAACTTTCAGTTTTCAAGCGTAATATTACTTCTGGAAAGCTTCCAAAGCCTATGGTATCACCATCCCAGAATTCTATGGCAAAACATGCTGCTGGGTCGGCTTGATGCATCATTTGTGCCATATTTTTAATAACCTTTTTCACAGCAACCTCCCCTATATTTTGAAACCTTTGAAAAATGTTTAATTTTGTTCAAGACCAAGAAAGGAGAAAATTTTAACCACAGGAATACATTAAGTATTTTGAGGATTAAAATTTGAGCCTGACGCAGGAATCGGGCAAAAGGAAGCGTTTTGCAAAGGTCTCATTCTCTATGGCAGTTTAATATCCATACGCCGGCCAACTTCCTATATAAAAGAACTTAGGATCTTTGTCCCATTTGGCCTCAAGCACTTAAGGCCTATAACCCGGAAGGAATAAGAGAATAATGAAGTAAGGCGCCGGTGAAATAAAAAAAGGTTGCACCGGGTAAAAATGATGGCTTTTAAGGAGGTTCTGACAATCTAAACACGTTATTTCCGCTTTTACCCCCCAATATTCTCTCCGAGGCGTAGGCTCTACAAGTCGAGGCCAGTATTCTATTCTTCCATACCGAAGGCATAAACAGGTTATCATTAAATAACTTGTGATTTGGTCGGATTGTAAAACTCTTTAAATTATATATATATAATCCATTTTGTCCATAGAGGCAAGGTTTTATTTTGATGGTGCAAACCTTTATGGGGCAGGAAGATATCCTACGCAATCGGGAGTAATACTGATAAGATAGATTTTTCTGGGAAGGATTATTCTTTCCACAAGTCCACATCGATAATTCCTAACCTCGCTGCATATCGAACCAGCCCTATTTTGCTGTGGAGATTAAGCTTGCGTAAAATATTCGATCTGTGATTCCAAGCAGATTATTGAAATCGTGGGCAATCCCTCCGGTCAGGGTGCCCAGGGATTCCAGCTTGGCCATCCGGGTCACATTTCCTCCGGCCGCTGCTCCCGCTCGGTGATGTCCACCGCAAAACCCCTCAGGCCTGAAAGCCGGTTCCCTCTCTTCTCCCAAACATGAAGTAGGCGGCTCAATATCACCATTTGATACACCAGAACTTATTAAAAAGTTACGTTATTTACCACGAAGTGCACGAAGAAACAGAAAGTCATTATTTTTTTTATTCCATTTCTTCGTGGCCTTCGTGATCTTCGTGGTAAAATAATCATAATGCAATGTTTGCACGCAGTCCTGAAACACAGATCATCTCCGGATTTTTTGAGAAGTTACTTGAATGCTTGATAGCTGCTCGATATCATTACTCCTTTATTCCAACGGCTCATTTGACAATATCCACGAAAGGCTTCTTGCCGTCCTTTAATAAAATAAGTTGTTTCTTGAAAAGTATGAATTCAGGTTGACACTTTAGTCCTATTTCGTTAACCAGTGGGGTTAATAAGGCTAACTAGAAGATGCATAAACCATGAAGGGACAAATTCTTAAAATATTGAGAGCAGAAAATGACGTTGTTTCCGGAGAAACGTTCAGCTCTCACTTAGGGATTTCGAGGGTTTCTGTCTGGAAGCATATCAAAAAGCTCCGGGAAGTGGGATACCATATTCAGGCAACACCCAAGGGATATCGCTTGATAAGCACTCATGACTCCATTTACCCATGGGAATTTGGGGATAGAGAAGCAAAAATCCATTATTTTGAAGAAGTTACCTCTACAATGGATGTTGCAAGAAATCTTGCAAGGAACCATTGCCCTGATTTTTCTGTTGTTATAGCCGGCCACCAGAAAAAAGGGAGGGGCCGGCTAAAAAGAACCTGGCTTTCATCAGAAGGTGGACTCTATTTTACTATTATACTCCGGCCGCAAATACCGCTGGCTTTAAGCTCAAGGGTCAACTTCGCGGCATCAATGATTCTGGTCTTAACCTTACGCAAAATGTTCAAGATTGATGCCATGATAAAATGGCCAAATGATATCCTTGTGCATGGAAGAAAGGTTGCGGGATTACTCTCTGAAATGGAAGCCGAGTCTGATATAATTACCTATATAAATATCGGAATAGGGATAAATGTTAATAATGACCCGACTTCTCGTGAACCAATGGCAACATCACTAAAGAAAATCCTCGGCAGGAATATTTCGAGGAAACAGCTTTTATCCGAGTTTCTGGATCATTTTGAATACCGGACTAACAATATGACTTTGGATAATGTGATTTCTGAGTGGAAAAGCTATACTATGACCATCGGCCGTCATGTAAAAATCGTAACACTCCATGATGATTCGGAAGGACTTGCAATGGATGTGGATGAAAACGGCGCGTTGATTTTGAAACTTGCAGACGGATCAATAAAAAAAATTGTTTATGGCGATTGCTTTCATACTTAATCAGAGGGCAGAGAACGGAATATGACATCTGACCCCTGAACGGCTTTATATATATGATTGCTACCGAACAACTTCGCATGACAGTATATGCCTCGCTTCTGGCCGCGCTTACCGCAGCAGGGGCATATCTGGCAATACCGATAGGTCCTGTTCCGATTGTTCTTCAGAGTCTTTTTATATTTCTTTCAGGCCTGTTGCTGGGCTCCAGGTGGGGTGTTGTAAGTGTCGGGGTTTATCTTCTGGCAGGTGCTCTGGGCTTTCCGGTATTTGCCGGCGGAGTCGGTGGAATAGGACGCTTTACGGGACCTACGGGCGGGTATCTTCTGGGGTTTCTTCCGGCGGTCTATGTGATCGGATTGATAACCGAAAAAACACGAAAACGTGTGGTTTTTGATGTATTTGCTATGGTCTGCGGCAGTATTGTTATATACTCTTGCGGCGTGTCATGGCTGAAAATATTGACCGGCATGACACTGGCTAAAACAATGGTTGTGGGAATGTATCCTTTTATTTTAGGCGACGCTCTCAAAATTGCCGCAGCCGTACCAATTGCAAAAGCATTACGACCGGTTATACGGGTTCCGGGTTACAAGTTCCGAATTCCGAGTCAGAAACAGTAAGCTTCAAATACGCACCTTACAACTCATAATACGCATATGAATATTATCGAGATAGAAAACCTCAGCCATTATTTTACCGATGGAACGTGTGGCTTGGAAAATATAAATCTTACCGTCCAGGAGGGGACGTTTGTTGTTATCGCCGGGCAGAACGGGTCCGGGAAAACGACTCTTCTAAAACATTTAAATGGACTTCTTTTGCCTACTACCGGCACTGTCCGACTGGCCGGAACTCCGGTATCGAAAAACCTGGTTAAAGCAAGGCAGATGGTGGGAATGGTATTCCAGGATCCCGATAGTCAGATTGTTGGTGAAACGGTTTGCGAGGATGTAGCATTTGGTCCGGAAAACCTTTGTCTGGATAGAGACGAGGTTAAAAAAAGGGTGTTCAGAACCTTGAAGATAGTGGGTCTGCTCGATTTTGAGGATCAAAAACCTCATTTACTGTCGGGTGGGGAAAAGCGAAGGCTCGCCATTGCAGGTATCCTGGCCATGGAACCTAAGGTGCTGGTTTTTGACGAACCTTTTTCCAGCCTTGACTATCCCGGTGTAAAACAGGTTTTAAAACAGCTTATTTCTCTCCACCGTTCTGGCCACACCATTCTTGTTGCAGCCCATGATCTGGAAAAGATAATTGCCCATGCGGATCGTCTGGTCATAATGAAAGACGGAAAAGTGTTAAAAGACGGAATACCATCTCAACTGTTTAGGGAACTTGAGGCCTTCGGTATCAGGGAACCGTGTGCTTCCCGCCTGGGAATGGAGGTTCAATCATGGCTGAATTGAGCGCTTTCAATTTCCGTCCCGGATCTTCCGTCCTTCATGGGCTGGATGTTCGATTTAAACTTATATTTCTCGTACTTATCAGCTTTACCTGCTTGAAAGCATATTCTGTTGCACTTTCAGTTTTAACTCTGGTGTTGGTGGCGGTATTAATGCATTCTGGTCTGTCCTTTAAATCTATTTTAAAAACTTTTCGGTATGTTTTTGTCCTGCTTGTTTTTATTTTTATTACCCGTGCATTATCGACCCCGGGATCAGTGGTTGCTGAATTTAAGTCTATATCAATTACTCGGGAAGGGATATATTATGGCGCCATAATTTGTTGGAGGCTTGTAGTTGTTATTCTGACTGGCTTATCGTTTGTTCTAACAACACGGCCGTCAGAAATTAAGGTGGCTGTTGAGTGGACACTGAATCCTTTTCCGTTTATTCCGGCCAAAAGAATCGCCACTATGATGGGTTTGATGGTGCGGTTTTTACCTGTTATTATTGATCAGGTAAAAGAATCAGCAGATGCCCAACGGGCAAGGGGGGTAGAAAACAGAAAAAACCCGGTGTATCGATTGGGAAAACTCGGGATTCCGATCATGCGTCGAACCTTTGAAAGAGCAGATAAACTGGCTGTTGCAATGGAAGCCAGATGTTATTCTGAAAACAGAACAGATCCCGTGCTTTCTTCAAGCATAATGGACTGGATAGCTCTTTGTGGGGTCGTTTGCCTTTGCATAGTTATTATCTGACGGTTTCGTAAAAAGTCCAACTTCTGCGTTGTGCTGTATTTCGCAATCATTCAACGTACGAAAAGTACGCTCCCTACGGGACCGGCGGATAGCCGATGATTACAAAACTTGCACGCCTTGAATTTGAACTTTTTACGAAACCGTCTAAATAGTACTTTTTACGAGACCATCAAAATCTAAAATCTGCGAAACATTATCGTCAATATCCACACGCTGATCAGACAAAATAAAAAAATAAAATCCAGATTAAATTTCGAAAAAAGTTAATGCGGATTTTAGGTAGAAATAAAATCGTAATACGATGTTATTTTTTATTGACAATCCAAATAAATGTAGTTAATTTTATAGCTTTTTAAGGGCCGTTAACTCAGTTGGAAGAGTATCTGCCTTTTAAGCAGAGAGTCGCGCGTTCGAGCCGCGCACGGCCCACCAATTAGAAAATTGCTTTTACGTCCCCATCGTCTAGCCCGGTCCAGGACACCGGCCTTTCACGCCGGCAGCAGGGGTTCAAATCCCCTTGGGGACGCCACCGACAAAACAAAGCTCAGCAGATTCATGCTGAGCTTTTTTTATTGAGCCGGTTCAGGACATCCCGCCATGTTTGGTTGGGACGCCAATAAATACAAGGAGTTAGCTATTTTTCGGGAACCTCTATTTTTTAGCAAGGGCCGTGTCAATCCCAAGGGCAGGCCGGTAGGCCCGGTGAGAGGCCATGGCCTCCACCACATCAGCAATACCAAGAATGAGGGCTTCAAGGAGAATATCTTCGCCTGAAGGCCCCATCGGGTAGCCGGAGCCGTTCATTTTTTCGTGATGTTGATACACGATTTGAGAGATTGGCCATGACAACCAGAAGGCCCTTTTTCGTTTTTTTGACGGGTATGATCGAGTAGTTTTCAGCCAGCTCGGCAGGCGCCAGAGATATGATCTCATCGGGATTTGAATCTGCTTTAGACTGAGCAGCGGAATGTCGAGTTGTCGGGGAAGGGCTTTGTCAATCTTCAACGCCGTCGGAGGCAATCGTCACATCATAATCCCATTCAAGTAAATTCGCCTGCAGCACGCACTGCGATATGGGATCATCTTCAGCGACCAGAATCTTCATTTTTTCATTTCCTGCAATACACGCCTCATTTCACCTGTTAATTCGTCCAGGGCCCTTTCAAGGCCTGGCAGTTTCTCGGACGCATTTTCGATTTTCCCCTTTTTGCCCAGTTTTTCAAGGTGATAAGCCAGTTCGTATGCCTCCTCGGCGTCGAAATTGCCTACAGCGCCTTTCAGACTGTGGGCCGCGCTTTCCAGGGCGCCGGCATCGTTTCCAGCGATTCCTTCCCTGATCCTGGCCACATAATCAGAACATCGCTCTATAAACATCCCTGCGATTTCCCGGAAAAGGTCTTCATTGCCCAGAACGGTCTCCATGGCACCGGAAAAGTCAAAAGTCCTTGGCGAAAAGGTTGTGGATTCCGGTGCGGGCTCCGGGCGGTTTTTTACCCTTTCACGCCGCGGCTTGGGGGCGACCCTGTCGATGGCACGGTAAAGTGCATCCGGTTTGATCGGTTTGGATACGTAATCATCCATACCCGCATCCAGGCACTTTTCCCGGTCCCCTTTCATGGCATGGGCCGTCATTGCGACAATGGGAATCCTTTGGATTGATGATTGTCGGTTGATGATTGTTGATTGGTTAGCGGTTGGGGTCTGTTTTGCCTGATTTACGCCTCCTGACGTCTGTCTTCCGCGTTCCAGATTCCGAATGGCGCGGGTTGCTTCGAATCCATCCATCTCCGGCATCTGGACGTCCATGAGAATCAGGTCGAAATCCGCTTTTTTGCAGGCGTCCACCGCTTCTTTCCCGTTGGACGCCACGGTTACCCGGTGTCCCCTCGACTCCAACAGCGCAACGGCCAGGGTCTGGTTGACGGCATTGTCCTCCGCCAACAGTATGGCGAGGCTTTCCCGGGCGTCATGGACCGAATGGCCGGTGATGAGCGTATCCGTTTGTTTCGATGAAAGCCCCAGGGTCATCGTGACGGCATCGAACAGATCTGATTGCTTCACCGGTTTGTGGAGATACCCTGAGATGCCGGCTTCCCTGCAGCGGCCGGCGTCCCCTCTTTGACCGATGGAAGAGAGCAGGATGATCTTCACATCTTCTTCCGAATACGTTTCTTTTATGGTTGTGGCGATCTCAAAGCCGTCTTGTCCCGGCATCTTCATGTCCAATAACACCAGTCGATAGGGGTTCCCGGCATCAAGCGCCCGCCTGCAAAGCCCGACGGCTTCCTTCCTATCGACGGCGACCGCCGGTGCCAGGCCCCAGGTGGCGAGCATTTCCCGGAACAGGATGCGGTTGGTTCGATGGTCGTCCACGATGAGAACCGGCATGCCGGCGAGTTGCTGCAGTTGGCGGCGCGGAATGCCCGAATCTTCCGCACGGCCGCGGCCGAATGCGGCCGTAAAGTGGAAGGTGCAGCCCGGCCCGCCTTCGGACTGATGATTG
>CAZKDT010000026.1:0-9241 GCA_964551515.1 uncultured Desulfobacteraceae bacterium
TTTACATGCGGCTTGGTCCTCTCAAACTTTTCCTTCCCCATCTTTTTGTCCTCCCTTTAGAGCGAGTTAACAATAAAGTTTACCAGCGGTAATGCGCAAACGCCTTGTTTGCCTCAGCCATCTTATGGGTATCTTCCTTCTTTTTGACAGCAGCCCCTCTTTTATTGGAGGCATCCAAAAGCTCGGCTGCCAGTTTATCAACCATCCCTTTTTCAGGTCTTTTGCGAGCAAAACCTATGATCCAACGAATCCCCAAAGCCGTTTTCCGGGATGGCCGAATTTCTGTTGGCACCTGATAGGTTGAGCCCCCTACACGACGCGACTTGACCTCAATCATCGGCTTTACATTCTCAACTGCCTGTTCAAAAATCTTGATAGGAGGTTCTTTTGTCCTTTTTTCGATTACATCGAAGGCACTATACAATATCGACTCCGCAGTACTCTTTTTCCCATCTCGCATTATAGATTTTATGAACTTTGAAACCAGCTTATTATTATACTTGGGATCAGGTATAATTATCCTCTCAGGAACTTCTCTTCTTCTCGGCATATGCTACACCATTGTTGCGAGATCTTTGCAAAACGTCCCTTTTCGTCCAATCCCTGCGTCAGGCTCAAATCTTAATCCTCAAAATACGCAATTTATTCCTTCGGTTAAAATTTTCGCCTTTCTTGGTCTTGAACAAAATTGAACATTTTTCAAAGATCTCGTTCCTATTTTTTATTCATTTTTATACCACAAGATTCAGGCACAGTGCATATTACATCATGTGTTTTGTACCATTTTTCTACCTGGGTTTCTTGGATCCGTATTTTGATCTGCCCTGTTTTCGATCCTCAACACCAAGTGTATCAAGAGTACCTCTGACAATATGGTACCTTACACCAGGCAAATCCTTAATCCGTCCACCACGAACGAGAACAACCGAATGTTCCTGAAGATTATGCCCTATGCCGGGAATATATGCGGTAACTTCTATCCCGGTAGTCAGTCTAACTCTGGCAACTTTCCGTAAGGCAGAATTGGGCTTTTTAGGTGTTGAAGTATAAACCCGTGTACAAACTCCTCTTTTCTGAGGAGCACCCTTCAGCGCCGGAGTATTTGTCTTTTTCTTTATTCGCTTTCTTCCCTTTCTTACTAATTGATTAATGGTCGGCATTTTCTTCCTTAAATTCTTTTATATTCATAATTAAGTTGTATCGACAAAGTATTAATTATTAGACATGTATCATCAAATTGTCAAGCCTTTTATATAAAAACAACCCATTATTTTAAACAAATTTTAACCGGCTGAAATCTTAATATCTCTGTATTCATAAAGGCCGGTCCCCGCAGGAATGATTCTTCCCATAATAACATTCTCTTTAAGACCCTGAAGGTTGTCTACTTTAGCAGCAATGCTGGCATTAGTGAGAACCTTAGTCGTCTCCTGGAATGAAGCGGCAGATATAAAGCTTTCAGTTGAAAGTGATGCCTTGGTAATCCCTAATATAAGGTGGTCAGCAACAGCGGGCTTCTTTCCTTTCTCAATTACTGCCCTGTTAATTTCTTCAAATATCTTTCTATCAACCTGATCTTCAATAATAAAATCAGTATCACCAGCATCAAGAACTTTAACAGACCGCATCATTTGCCGTACAACAACCTCTATATGTTTGTCATTTATCCGGACTCCTTGTAAGCGGTAAACTTCCTGAACTTCATCAACAAGATAGCGTGCTAATGCAATCTCACCCTTGATATTCAATATGTCTTGAGGAATAGCCGAACCGCTTATCAGTGCCTCGCCTGCTCTGATATAATCACCTTCAAAAACGTTTATATGTTTACCGTGTGAAATCAGATACTCCTTCTTTTCACCGACATCTACAGGCGTAATAATAACTTTCTGTTTACCTTTTTTCGTGGTTTTGGCTATCGAAACATACCCATCTATTTCACTCAACACTGCGGTTTCCTTAGGTTTTCTAACCTCAAAAAGTTCGGCCACCCTTGGAAGGCCGCCGGTAATATCCTTTGTCTTGGTCGTTGCTCTGGGAAGCTTTGTAATCACATCACCAGCTTTAACATCATCTCCTTCTTCAACAAGCAAAATAGCATTTATCGGCAGTAAATATTGTGCCATCTCCGATGACCCCGGCAGTTTGACTGTTTTTCCATCTCTGTCCTTGATTGAAATTCTTGGACGTTCCTCACCGCTTTTGGATTCGATGATTGTACGACTGGATTTGCCTGTAACAGGGTCGACCTTCTCCTGCATGGTTTTGCCGGATATGACATCACCAAATTTAACGGTCCCGTCAACTTCTGAAATAATTGGCGTCGTAAAAGGATCCCAGGTTGCCAGAAGATCTCCGACCTTAACTTGATCACCATCTTTTACCTCAATGTGAGCACCGTAAATGACAGGGAATCTTTCTCTTTCGCGTCCGGTATCACTAACTATGGCGATTTCACCCCCCCGCCGGTTCATAACTACAAATATATTTCCATCTTTTTCCACAACATTAAGATTAAGAAATTTAACCTTGCCTTCGGCTCGGGCTCTGATGTCCGCCTGCTCAACCCTGCGGCTAGCCGTTCCTCCAATGTGGAATGTACGCATAGTCAACTGGGTCCCGGGCTCACCGATTGACTGAGCCGCAAGAATTCCAACCGCCTGTCCAATTTCGACTTTTCCTCCGTGGGAAAGGTCCCGTCCATAGCACTTGGCACACACACCACGAACGCTTTTGCATGTCAGAACCGACCTTATTTTAACACTAGTAATTCCTGCATCTTCTATAGCCTTTACAGCTTCTTCATCCAAGTCTTCTCCGTTCTTTATAATTATTTCATCTGTAAACGGATCATGGATATCGTCTGCAGCAACACGCCCTAAAATACGTTCTTCTAAACGCTGGATCACTTCGCCGCCCTCCACCAGAGGTTCGACCTCAACACCCAGTATCGTTCCACAGTCTTCTTCCATAACAATACAATCCTGGGCAACATCGGCAAGACGTCGGGTAAGATATCCCGAGTTAGCGGTCTTTAAGGCCGTATCCGCGAGCCCCTTCCGGGCACCGTGAGTCGAAATGAAATATTGAAGCACGGAAAGGCCTTCTCTGAAATTGGCACTGATGGGCGTTTCAATGATTTCACCCGACGGTTTAGCCATCAATCCTCGCATTCCTGCAAGCTGCCTCATCTGATCTTTGCTCCCCCTGGCTCCGGAGTCTGCCATCATAAAAATGGGGTTGAAACTTTCTTCAACAACAGGTTCTCCGCTTTCATCCAGTAAAGGATTTCCATCGTGGTCAGTTGCAAGAGACATTCGCATGGATTTCATCATCTCATCGGCCACATCGTCAGTTGCTTTTGCCCATATATCGACAACTTTGTTATATTTTTCACCTCGTGTGATAAGACCCTCGACGTATTGACGGCCTATTTTTTCAACCTGCTTTTCGGCCATTTCCAAAATATCCCATTTGGCAGACGGTATGATCATAGCATCAATGGAAATGGAAAGCCCTCCCTGGGTTGAATATTGAAAACCAATGTCTTTCAATCTGTCGGAAAGAATAACTGTGGCCTTTGGCCCCATATTCCTGTATGCGTAGTTTACAAGTTCGCTAAGCGTCTTTTTATCTCTAACATTGTTTATTGTAGAAAAAGGTATCTCCGGACGTTTCTTAATCACCTGAAAAATATGATAGGCTTGTTCTGCAAAAATGATGTCGCTGATCCCCTCTTTTTCCAGAGTAAAAACTTTTTCCGTGTCTTCATCTGAAACATCGAACATCCGCTTGAATTCATCCTTTCTGAATAGGCCGACAAGCCCTTGATTATCCTTCTCGGGTCCTTTTGAATATTGGGCTACCATTTCAGTAAAATCAGTGCCGGCCTGCAGCTTTTCTAAAATGGTATCTGCCTCTTGTTCGTCAAAAACCTTAATATGACGTATCATTATGATATTATCTTTGGGAATAATTTCCCACAACAGGATACGCCCCACGGTAGTATTAAACCTTTTTCCCTCCACACGAACGATAATTTTGGCATGAAGATCAACGGCCTTTGCATCGTATGCACATCGAACTTCTTCAGGATTTGCAAATATTTTACCCTCACCTTTGGACCCGGAAACACTTCTCGTCATGTAATAAATGCCAAGAACAATATCCTGGCTCGGTACAATTATAGGGCTCCCATTTGCAGGAGAAAGGATGTTGTTGCTGGACAGCATCAATACTCTGGCCTCTATCTGAGCCTCCACCGAAAGGGGTATATGAACAGCCATCTGATCGCCGTCAAAGTCTGCATTAAAAGCAGTACAAACCAACGGGTGAAGCTGTAAGGCCTTGCCTTCAATGAGAATGGGCTCAAATGCTTGAATTCCCAACCGATGAAGCGTTGGGGCTCGATTTAATAGAACCGGGTACTCCTTTACCACCTCGTCTAATGTGTCCCAGACCTCCGGGACTTCTCTTTCCACCATTTTTTTGGCACTTTTTACCGTCGAAACAAATCCTTTTTGCTCAAGACGATAATAAATAAACGGCTTAAACATTTCCAGGGCCATCTTTTTGGGTAAACCGCACTGGTGTAGCCTGAGATCCGGTCCTATTGTGATAACGGTACGGCCGGAATAATCGACCCTTTTGCCCAAAAGATTCTGTCTAAAACGTCCCTGTTTGCCTTTCAATGTATCACTAAGCGACTTTAACGGTCGTTTGTTTGTTCCCATAATCGCTCTGCCGTGCCGACCGTTATCAAAAAGAACATCCACTGACTCCTGGAGCATCCTTTTTTCATTCCGCACTATAATGTCAGGTGCCTTTAATTCAATAAGTCGTTTTAACCGGTTATTACGGTTAATGACTCTGCGATAAAGGTCATTCAAATCAGATGTTGCAAATCTTCCACCTTCAAGAGGGACAAGTGGCCGTAAATCCGGTGGTAAAACCGGAATAATATCGAGTATCATCCAGGTGGGATCTATTTCCGACCGCCTGAATGCTTCGACAATCTTGAGTCGTTTGGACAATTTTTGTCGCTTTGTTATAGAGCGAGTGGCACTAATATCAACTCTCAACTCCTTATATACAGTATCAAGTTCGATTTTACCTAGCAGCTTTTTGACAGCCTCGGCCCCTATCCCGGCTTCAAATTTCGTCCCGTAAACTTCACGTGCTTCTCGATATTTTTCCTCAGATAAAAGTTGATTGTGTTTAAGATCCGTATCCTTGGGATCGATCACAATGTAACTGTCAAAGTAAATCACTTTTTCAAGACTTTTTAACGTCAGATCGAGCAAATTACCAATCTTGCTCGGAAGACTCCTTAAAAACCATATATGGGAACAAGGTGTGGCGAGTTCGATGTGCGCCATCCGCTCTCTCCGTACCTTAGACTGAATAACCTCCACACCACATTTTTCACAAATAACGCCCCTGTGTTTCATCCGCTTGTACTTGCCGCAGTTACATTCGTAGTCCTTTGTGGGACCAAATATCTTGGCACAGAAAAGACCGTCACGTTCGGGTTTAAAAGTTCGATAATTGATGGTTTCCGGTTTTTTTATCTCACCGTGCGACCATTTTAAAATCTGCTCGGGGGATGCCAGGGCAATCCTAACACCGGTATAAAGTCTCGGATCGGTCGGTTTGGTGAAAAAATCGTATATAGTTTCCATTGATTATCTTCCTTCCATAAGGGTTATGTCCAAACCCAAACTCTTCAATTCTTTTGTCAGGACCTTGAAGGACTCAGGAAGACCTGGATCTAATGTATTCTGACCTTTTACAATCTTTTCATACATACGAGTCCTACCTGCCATATCATCCGACTTTACTGTTAAAAATTCTTGAAGAGCATTCGCCGCTCCATAGGCTTCCATGGCCAAGACTTCCATTTCACCAAGACGCTGACCTCCGAACTGAGCTTTTCCTCCAAGCGGCTGCTGCGTCACAAGCGAGTATGGACCTATAGACCGGGCGTGAATTTTGTCATCGACCAGGTGATGGAGTTTTAACACATACATCGTACCAACTGTAATCTTTTCCTTAAAAGCTTCTCCGGTCCGCCCGTCATACAAAGTGGCTTGAGCAGTTGTGGGAAGCCCGGCCTCGGCGAGAAGAGACTTGATCTCATCCTCCTTAGCACCATCAAAAACCGGGGTGGCCATGTGAACACCGTCTTTATAATTGCCTGCAAATTCGTAAAGGTCTTCATCATCAAAGACATCTATCATCTCATGAGCGGATGGTTCAGAAAATATTCGTTTAAGTTTCTCTCGAAGGACTTCATTCTTTCTTTGTTCCAGAAGATTGTTAAGCTGATCGCCAAGCCCTTTTGCGGCCCAACCCAAATGAATTTCTAGAACCTGGCCGACATTCATCCTGGAAGGAACTCCAAGTGGATTCAGGACCATATCAACCTGCGTTCCGTCTTCAAAATAAGGAAGGTCTTCCTGTGGAAGAATTCTCGACACCACCCCCTTGTTCCCATGTCGTCCCGCCATTTTGTCACCCACGGATAGCTTGCGCTTCATTGCCACATAGATCTTAACCATTTTGATCACGCCTGGAGGAAGCTCATCCCCTTTTTCATATCTGGCGACATTTTTTTCAAAAGACTTTCTACAAAATTCGCATTGACTTCTATATCGCTCAAGAATATCATGAACCTGTTCGGTCAGTTCGGGGCTTTCGAGGACGATCCCTTCAAGCTGCGCCACAGGTATCTCGTTCAGCATCTCGGTATCTATCATGCTCCCCTTTGCAATCAGAACCTTTTTGCCTTTTTTCAGAGACGTGAAACATTTTTGGCCCACAAGCAATTTTTCAAGCTGCATATAAACCATGTCCTTGATAACTGTAAGCTTATCATCTCTGTCTCTTTCAAAGGCAGCAATCTTTTTATCTTCGATAAAACGGGTGCGTTCGTCTTTCTCAACACCACGCCGAGAAAACACTTTTGCATCCACAACTATTCCATGAACACCGGGCGGCACTCGTAAAGAACTATCTTTGACATCTCCTGCTTTTTCGCCAAATATGGCCCTTAAAAGCTTTTCTTCAGGGGAAAGCTGTGTTTCACCTTTTGGTGTAATTTTTCCAATCAAAATATCACCTGGACTGACTTCAGCGCCAAGTCTTATAATACCGCTTTCATCCAAATCTTTTAAGGCTTCATCACCTACATTTGGAATGTCGCGCGTTATATCTTCTTTGCCCAACTTGGTATCTCTGGCCACGACCTCAAACTCTTCAATGTGGACAGACGTATAAACGCCATCCCGGTGAATCCTTTCGCCCACCAGAATCGAATCCTCAAAATTATAGCCGCCCCATGGCATGAATGCCACCATTATGTTTTTCCCCAGGGCAAGTTCGCCCTTTTCTGTTGCAGGCCCATCCGCAATAATCTCTCCGGCTTTGACTTTTTGTCCTTTCCTGACAATAGGACGCTGATTGAAACATGTATTCTGATTGCTCCGTATAAATTTTGAAAGCTGGTAAACCGTTACAGGAATTTCTGAATTTTTATCGTCTTCGGCCTCATGTTTTAAAACAATTCGAGAAGCCTCAACGTCTACCACCGTACCACCGCGTTTGGCAACTACCGTAACTCCGGAATCTTTGGCTACCACGCCCTCAACACCTGTACCAACCAGAGGCGCCTGGCTTACCAGTAAAGGAACCGCCTGGCGTTGCATGTTCGATCCCATCAACGCCCGGTTTGCGTCATCATTTTCCAAAAACGGAATCAAAGATGCAGAAACACTCACCAGCTGGTTTGGAGAAATATCCATTAGCTCGATATCTTCGGACTTGACCATCATAAATTCACCTCCTACCCGTGATGTTACCAGGGGCTTAACAAATCTTCTATTTTCATCAAGAGGTGCATTGGCCTGGGCAATCGGGTGATCCTTTTCTTCAAAGGCACTGAGAAACTTCACGTCCTGCAATACCTTTGAATCTTTTACAATACTGTACGATGTTTCAATAAATCCATATTCATTAACCCTGGCATAGGTGCTCAGGGAAACAATGAGGCCGATATTAGGCCCTTCCGGTGTTTCTATGGGACAGATCCGCCCGTAATGTGACGGATGTACATCCCTGACCTCAAAACCGGCTCGTTCACGAGTTAATCCTCCCGGTCCAAGGGCACTCAGACGTCTTTTATGGGTCGTTTCTGAAAGCGGGTTGGTCTGATCCATAAATTGGCTGAGCTGACTAGTACCGAAAAACTCCTTAACAACGGCGGAAACCGGCTTTGAATTTGCGAGGTCGTGCGGCATAAGCGCATCTACCTCCTGGAGGCTCATCCGTTCTTTAATCGCACGTTCCATGCGAACGAGTCCGATACGATATTGGTTTTCCAAAAGTTCACCAACAGCACGCACCCGTCTATTCCCGAGATGATCAATGTCATCAACAGCTCCCTGTGTATCTTTTAGCTTCACAAGTGTTTTAGCTGTAAGGAGTATATCCTCTTTTCTGAGTGTTCTTAAGTCAATGGAAGAGTTAATACCGAGTCGAATGTTAATCTTCATACGTCCTACACCGGAAAGATCATAATAGGAAGACTTAAAAAACATATGATCAATAAATTCCTGGGCCACTTCCAGTGTTGCAGGATTGCCAGGTCGGAGCCTTCGATATATCTCAATAAGTGCATCCTCTTTTGTTTCGACCTTATCCAAAATCAGGGTTTTGTGGATAGAATCACTACTGGTTACACCATCGATGAAAAGGAGTTCAAATTTATTTATACCGGCATCTATCAAGGTCTGGAGAATTTCCTGGTTAAAATACTGGTTGCATTTTACGATGGTCTCTCCAGTATCAGGATTAACTATTGTTTTTGCAAACACCATGTTTAGAACATCTTCAACACTTATCGGAATTAATTCCAAGTTAGTGGATTTAATCTTCTTGATTGCAGCTTTAGTAAACATACGTCCTTTTTGAATAATAGGCTCGCCCGTTTCAGGATCTTTAATATCACTACTGGCACGCTGCCCTCGCATTGAATCCTCATTAAACTTCTTGAAAATCCTTTTGTCACGAACTACAAACTTTTCTGTTTTATAAAAATAAGCCAGAATATCTTCGGAAGTATATCCAATAGCTTTATAAAGAATTGTAATAGGAAACTTTCGCCTCCTGTCGATCCGAATATGGACAATACCATTGTGATAGATCTCCATATCGATCCATAATCCTCGGACAGGAATGATCC
>CAZKDT010000026.1:9251-13985 GCA_964551515.1 uncultured Desulfobacteraceae bacterium
TGGAGCTATATATAACCTTGCCGCTCGAATGTGTCTTGCCTTTGTCATGATCAAAAAACACTCCTGAAGATCTATGAAGCTGGCTTACCACAACACGTTCGGTTCCGTTAATGATGAACGTACCATTGTCGGTCATCAAGGGAATTGTTCCGAAATAAATCTCCTGCTCTTTGATATCACGGATATTAGTAACTCCTGTATCATTATCAATATCATAGACAACAAGCCTGACAGTAATTCGAACCGGAATTTCGTAGGTCATTCCCCGGTTTATGCACTCCTTAATACTGTTATTAACCTCGGCAAATCTGTAAGATACAAATTCAAGGGAAGCACTTCCGGTAAAATCTTTTATCGGAAATACGGACTTATATACAGACTGCAGACCGATGTCTCTACGTTTTTCCGGAGGAACATCCATTTGCAAAAACCGGCTGTATGATTCCCGTTGAACCTCGATAAGGTCAGGAATATCAATGATCTTTTCTATCTTACCGAAGTTTTTTCTTATACGCTTATTTGCCAAAATCCTTTCTGACATGGCATCTCCGATATATTATATTTTGGTTATGGGTTATAGGACCAAGGATATTTTGCCCCGTGCCCTGTAACCTGTTACCTATCTTCTATTATCTATTACCTAATTATATATTACTTTATTTCAACTTGAGCACCGGCTTCTTCAAGCTGGCTTTTGATTTTTTCAGCCTCATCTTTAGAAATGCCTTCCTTGACCGGTTTTGGAACTTCATCAACCAAAGTCTTGGCATCCTTTAAACCCAAACCTGTAATCGCCCTGACTTCCTTGATAACCTGGATCTTCTTGTCGCCAAACGTTGTCAGAATAACGTCGAATTCGGTTTTTTCTTCCGCCTGGTCCCCATCAGTTCCACCAGGGACGGCAGCCGCTACAGCAAGAGGTGCGGCCGCGGAAACACCAAATTTTTCTTCCATTTCCTTAACGAGCTCAGACAGTTCAAGTACAGTCATGTTTGCTATAAACTCAATTACATCCTCTTTGGTAATATCCGCCATTTTATTTTTCCTCCATTATTAAACTTCAAGTAATGTTTTTCTGTTTTTTTCGAATATCAGACCGCCTTTTTCTGTTCCTTGACGGCCTGCAATAGATTTAAAAACTGCATCGGTATAGCATTAAGAACTCGGACAAAACCTTCCGGAACACCGTTGACGACTGATAGGAATTGCCCTAAAAGAACTTCACGGGGAGGAAGGACCGACATCGCCTTGATGGCGTTTAAATCAATCACTTTGCCGTTCATAACTCCGGTTTTAATTTCAAGTTTGCCGTGCTCTTTAGAAAACTTCATCAAGACCTTTGCGGGTGCAATCGGGTCGTCATAGCTTAAAGCAACGGAACTCGGACCTTTAAAGCAATCTTTTATCAATTCGACATCTGTCTCTTTAGAAGCTCTTATAAGTAACGAATTTTTTGCCACCTTATATTCAATATCAAACTCTCTGAGCCTCTTTCGCAAATCATTCATTTTTTCAACATCTAGTCCTTTACAATCTGTTACGATGACAACCTTAGACCTTGCAAATTTTTCATGCAGACTTTTGACAATTTCTTTCTTTTTTTCCAGCTTCATAACTTACAACACCTCCTTCCTTGATCCGTAAAAACCGGAGGTAACAACTTATTACCATAGAATGTCTCGGTAGGCCGGAAACACCAATTAAACACAAAATAAGTGCACCTACGGTCTTTGACAGAAATATTTTAAATTGGAAACAATATGAAAAATAGACAGCTATACTAAAAAAGCCTCTCGATTTGGTTTTTCTTGGGATAGTAGAGTCAAGACTGCAAAATCCCTATATGGAAGTGGACTATTTGATTAAGTCCTTGACGCTTGCCACATCTATCTTAATGCCAGGTCCCATGGTCGTTGAAATGGCAATACTTTTTAGATAAATTCCCTTGCTGGAAGCCGGTTTGAGACGAACAATAGTTTCTAAAAAAGCGGCTGCATTCTCCACAATCTTCTCTACCCCGAAAGAAACTTTGCCTACTGGAACGTGAACAATTCCGGCTTTTTCAACCTTGAAGTCAATTTTCCCAGCCTTTAGCTCTTGGACCGCTCTCGCTATATCAAAAGTTACAGTTCCGATTTTTGCATTGGGCATGAGCCCTCTGGGACCAAGGAATTTTCCTATCTTTCCAACAGAACCCATCATGTCGGGAGTAGCAACAGCTTTGTCAAAGCCAAACCATCCTTTTTTAATTTTCTCTATTAATTCGTCATTCCCGGAAAAATCAGCACCTGCATCCAAAGCCTCTTTTTCCTTTTCCCCTTTAGCAAACACTAAGACTTTTACTTCCCTGCCAAGGCCATTGGGCAAAACAACTGTTCCTCGAACCATCTGATCGGCATGTCTTGGATCCACACCAAGACAAACGGCAACATCAACAGTCTCATCAAATTTAGCATAAGATGAATCGATTGATAATTTGACAGCATCACTAAAAATATGCTTTGCTCCAACATCTACTTTTTTGCTCGATTTTAAATATTTTTTACCCCGCTTCGGCATGTTTTTTGTTTACTCCTTGTTTACATGTTTAGGCCCTTAGTTCCTTAGTTCCTTGGTTGTAAATTTTGTGCTTTTTGTGACAAAAAGTTTTGGTTCCGGCTCGTTCGAGTTAAGCTTAAAATTAACCCACAGTCCGTGCCATCTTCCATCAGACAACATCAATTCCCATACTTCTGGCCGTTCCGGCTATAATTTTAAAGGCAGCACTCAAATCATTCGCATTCAAATCAACCATTTTCTGCTTGGCAATTTCCTCAACCTGCTTTTGAGTGACACTGCCAACTCTTTCACGTTTTGGATCACCGGCGCCTTTTGCTATCTTTGCCGCTTTCTTCAAAAGTACAGATGCAGGCGGTGTCTTGGTTATAAAGGAAAATGATCTGTCTTGAAAAACAGTAATAACTACGGGTATGATCATACCTTCATCATTTGCGGTCCTGGAATTAAAAGCCTTGCAAAAATCCATTATATTAACGCCATGTTGCCCAAGTGCAGGACCAATCGGGGGGGACGGATTGGCTTGACCGGCTGTTACCTGCAATTTTATCTGTGCCATAATCTTTTTTGCCATTTTTTAACATTACTCCTGTCATTTTGCTTAATGAATTTGACTTTTTTACGAATTTATCACAACTTTGCAACCTGTACGAATTCCAGTTCCACTGGTGTTGAACGTCCAAAAATGCTCACCATAACCCTAATCTTACCCTTTTCCGGATTGACTTCGTCCACTGTGCCGTTAAAATTTTTAAAAGGCCCGTCTATTACACGAATCTCATCTCCGATCTCAAAAATATATTTCGGCTGTGGTTTGAGCTTGCCAGCCTCTATACGATTCAAGATCTCCTCGGCTTCTTCATCTGAAATGGGAGTCGGCTTTTCCCGACCACCTAAAAATCCGGTCACCTTAGCTGTATTATTTACAATATGCCAGGTTTCATCATCAAGCTCCATCCTAACCAATATATAACCTGGATAAAACTTTCGGGATGATGTTTTTCTTTTACCTTTTACAAGCTCAACAATTTCCTCGGTGGGAACCAGTATCTCGCCAAATTTATCCGTTTGAGAAAATGACGCCACTCTCTCTTCCAAAGCAGTTTTAACCTTGCTTTCAAACCCTGAATAAACATGAACTATATACCATTTAAGAGCCACTCTTCTCTTCTCCTCAATTTAGTGAAGAACCACACGGATCAGGCTTGATAAACCTATATCAACCACTCCAAGAAAGAGCGCTATTATCATAGTCAAAATAATGACAACAACCGTGGAGCTTAGCGTCTGCTTGCGTGTAGGCCAGACAACTTTTTTAAGCTCCACTTTTACTTCTCTTAGAAATTGAAGCCCCTTATTTATATAACTTTTAACCTTTCCAGGCTCGGTCTTGGCTCTGGTTAAAGCTTTGGTCTGTGGTGAAGAGGATCTGCTTTTAATCTCCCTGATAGAACTTGTAAACAACGTTGTCCTTTTGGCGGCGACATCATTTATTTTCCGGGGTGATGTCTCCCCGGCGGCACTTCGTTTCTTCTTTTTCTTGGCGTTTGAAGTTTTTTTTCTTTGTAACCGAGCCATTATACACCTAATATCGTATATTTCAAAGCTGAAACTGTCAGGAAAGTCTTATATCCATATCCTTCAAGCTTTGAGCTTTGCATTCAGAATGATTTGGCAGGCCAGGAGGGATTCGAACCCCCAACACCCGGATTTGGAGTCCGACGCTCTACCGTTAGAGCTACTGGCCTGCATAATACCTTTATACTAAAACGTTTATTTAGTGCCCGAACAAAAACTATCTTTTTCGCCAATACCTGCATCATACTCAAATTTAAATCCTCGAAATACTACCAGTATTATCACCTGCCCCGAAGATCTGCCAGATGGTACTGGGGATGTTAAAATTTTCGATCTTAACAAAAAATCCTAATTCCCGTTTATGCACTATTTGGTCTCTTTATGCAAAGTGTGTCTCATACAAAACCTGCAATATTTACTAAATTCTAACTTGTTCGGTGTTGTCCGTTTATTTTTCGTCGTCGTGTAATTTCTTCTTTTGCACTCACTACACGCAAGGATAACAATTATTCTCACCGGAAGACTCCTTCAACTATTACTCTAAGATTTCACTCACAACACCTGCGCCGACTGTCCGTCCGCCTTCCCTGATGGCAAATC
>CAZKDT010000027.1:0-13548 GCA_964551515.1 uncultured Desulfobacteraceae bacterium
TCGTAACATGATTGAAAAATAGGTCTTTTTTTTGGACATTATCGGGCGTGGTGAAACCTGAGGGCCAGTGTCCAATTTTCATGCAATCCCCCAAAAATTAAGGAGTCACGATTATTTTTTCAAGCTGAATGACGAAGTCTGAAATCGGACTTTTTCCGAGTTCATCAAAATTAAAGATTATGAAATTATCTGTTCAGTAGAAATATATTGAAACTGGGCTATTATTATGACAATAAGTAAGTTCTTAATAAATTATGGATTCGGCTCAATATCACCATTTGATAAACCAGAACTTATTGAGAAGTTACGACAATAATATCAAATTAGAATAATAACTGTTTGGCATTAAATGAGTTTAAGCAAGCCAATTCAATGAAATTCTGTAGATTACAAATACAAAGGTGATATATTTATAGAGATGGAGAACAATTCATGAAAGATAAAAGAGGGCTTTATTATTATCCTTTTCCCCAAAACAAACGGGTGCGTATGTATATACGAAAAGAAACAGACATCATTGAATTCCGTCTATGGAATCAAGATGATCCCAAGCTTTGGAAGGAACACGGATGGATGCCCTACGATGCCATATTACAAGCTGCTGATATGCATAAAAGAGGGACTTTTAACCCAAAACAGGCCTATGATATCGAAATTGCGAAAGCGTTGCTAAAGGATCAGCCTTAACACGAATGTAAGTCTTGCATCATTACAACTTATCCAGCAGATCACAAATCAGCCGGACGCCGAAGCCTGTGCCGCCGGCACCGCAATATGCAGATTCCTTTTTGGCGTAAGCCGGCCCTGCAATATCAATATGTGCCCAGCGAGTATCTTTAACAAATTCCGAGAGGAACAGAGCAGCAGTGATGGCGCCGCCGTAACGTGTACTGCCTATATTGTTCAAATCAGCGAAATCACTTTTAAAAAGTTCTTTATAATCTTCAGGCAGCGGCAAACGCCAACAGCGTTCATAGGTATTCCGGCCGGATAAAATAATAGCTTCTGCCAATTTATCATCAAAAGAAAAAGTCCCGGCGATCTTTTCTCCCAGAGCAACAACACATGCTCCGGTCAGCGTGGCCATATCAATGAGGGTGTGGGGTTTATATTTATCGACCACATAAGAGATGGCATCTATCAATATCAGTCTGCCCTCAGCATCTGTATTCCCAATTTCCACGGTTTTTCCATCATAACTTTTGATAATATCTCCCGGACGGGAGGCATTTCCTGACGGCATATTTTCTACAATAGGAAGGACGCCGATAACTCTGAATTCGGATTTGAGCTTTGCTGCGGTGATCAATGTGGCGGCAACTGCAGCCGCACCGGACATATCCGACTTCATTTCTTCCATACCTGCCGAAGGCTTCAGGTTGATACCGCCCGAGTCGAATGTTACGCCTTTTCCCACAAGTGCGATTATTTTTTTAGATCCCTTTGGATTATGTTCCAGAATTACCATTCTGGGCTTGCTCCGGCTTCCGGCCGCAACTGCCATTATTGCACCGAATTTTTTCTGTTTCAATTCTTTTTCACCCAACACGGTTACCTTGAGATTTTCTTTTTCGGCCAGCATAACAATAGACCTGGTGAAATGTTCGGGTTTCTTGTCGTTAGACGGCGTACTGACCCATTCTCTCGCAAGAATAGTTCCCTGGCAAATAGTCTTAACTCGTGACGATAATCGATCGTACTTTTTGGTTTCGTCAGGTTTTACAAGGAAATTGATCTTTTTAACTGGTTTATGCTTTTTTTCTTTTTTGTATTTATCAAAGAGATGGTTCCCTAAATAGGCGCCTTCCAGCATCGCCTCAAGAATAGACGTCATTTTCATATTGATTTCTTTAGCCAAAGGAACAGCTATCAGGACATTTGAAAGTTTTTTCTTGATCAATGACTTTACTGCTTTGCCAGTCGTAGCACGCAACGCTTCTGTATCGATCTTTTCAAGTTTTCCAAGCCCCATAAAAATCACTCTTTCAGTTTTGACCTCTGGAAGGTTGTAAAATACAACTTCGTCATCTTTATCCCCTTTGAACTCCCCAATTTTTTTTGCTTTTCTTATAAGAGAAATTATAATTTTGTCGTCAAAAACATTTTGATCTTCACAAACAGGAATTACCAGTGATTCTACTTTTTCTTTTTTAAGATCAACCGACTTTAAACGTATCATTTGTGCTTCTCCTTTCCGACAAACCAAGCTTTTTTAACGTCAATTATTTTACTTGATATTATATAGTTAAACCTTACTGTCAATGAGAATGTCTGATTAATAAGAATATTACATGAAATATCCGGCTTGTTTAATAATTGCTGATCACGGAATATATCCCATCACTCCAGCGACTCTCATTATGGCGCCAGGTTCATTTTTAGATACTGTGTGAGTAGCATCTTGCCGCGATTTTTCGCGGCTGGAAAGCCGTTCTCACAAAGATTGCAGCTGGAAAGCCGTTCTCATGATACCGTGTGAGTGGCATCTTGCCATGATTTTTCGCGGCTGGAAAGCCGCTCTCACAGGAATATCTTTTCAAAATGAGAATTGCTGCCGTCACTCAGATTAGCTTGACATTATAAGCGGTTGTTTATATCTATTAAACAGAAATTTTATTTTATAACTTCTTCGAAAATGATTGGAGGTAAAACATGATTAACAAGGCAATTCTGATCGGCAACCTTGGAAGAGATCCTGAAGTTCGTTATACCCCAGATGGAACTGCCGTTGCCAATTTCACCATAGCCACATCTGAGAGATGGAAGGATAAAAATACAGGAGAAATGCAAGAACGTACAGAATGGCATCGTATTGTTGCCTGGCATAAACTTGGTGAAATATGCGGTGAATACCTTTCAAAGGGCAAACAGGTTTACATTGAAGGTCGAATTCAGACGAGATCATGGGAAAAGGATGGTGTTACAAGATATACTACTGAGATTATTGCATCCGATATGAAAATGCTGGGTACAAGAGGTGATGCCGATACCTACAGACCTCCTGGTCCTGCAGAAACCCCAGAATCTTCAAAGCCTTCACTTCCGGACAAACAGGATGACGATATTCCTTTTTAGGTAAATAATGGATCGTTTAGAAGAAAAAAGATCGGAAGTTGAAAAAGCAGGAGAGGATCTGTTCAACTTTGCCATTGACCAGGAGGATGTAAAAACGCTTATGGCACATCTGCCGGAAGAGGCTGACATCAAACGGAACACGGTTGAATACGAACTCCGGATACTGAAAATCATCAGCATCGGCTGGTATATATCCTATTATCTGGCAAATAGTGCCCGGAAAAATCAGCTACTAGGAAGGTACTGGCAGGCGGTTCATGAATTTTCACAGAGCATATCTACAACAATCGGACTTATGATTGGCAATAATATTGATTATTTTAAATTAATAAAAGAGCGTCTGGATATGTATATAACTATCATGACCCAAAAACCCGACGCACCTGAGCCCGCAGTTGTAATAGGACCGGAATTTGCCAGGACCTGCGGTAACAAAGATGATGTATTCACAATTATGACCGGATCAAGAATGTTCATTGCAACTATCGGTAGTGTTAAGGAATACCTTGATACCATAAAACTCAGATAACCCTGTATTCCATGTCATATTCGTACACACAAGGAAAGAACCCATGATGATAATTGATATTCCGGGACATATAAGATTAGAGATCAAACATGTTGTGTGTGATTACAATGGGACTATTGCAGTTGACGGAAAACTGATTGACGGGGTTCGTGAAATTATTAATGAGCTTTCCGAGGATATGGAGTTTCACGTAATTACTGCTGATACTTATGGATTTGTTGAACGTGAATTAGAAAATGTTAATTGCAAACTTGTAAAGATACCTGAACAAAATCAAGCAGATAGCAAACTTGAGTATATTGCGGCTATCGGGAAAGACCATACGGTTTGTATGGGTAACGGGAATAATGACAGATTAATGCTAAAAGAAGCGTGTTTGGGAATTGCTTTGATTCAAGAAGAGGGCGCTTGCATTGAAAGCTTACTGGCTTCAAATGTTATTTGCAAAAGCATCATTGATGCATTTGGTTATTTTAAGGAACCCAAACGGCTGATGGCAACGTTAAGAAGATGAGAAATTCCATGCAAATAATACACTTCGATTTTCTGTAACATCTCAATAAATTATGGATTCGGCTCAATATCACCATTTGATACACCAGAACTTATTGAGAAGTTACAATTTTCTCACTCATTAGGTTGAATCTTTTTTACTATCGGAAGCAATTTCTTCAGCCTTTTTAAATTTCTCAGAAGCTTCTTCCTTTCGGCCGATGGCCATCAATGCAAAGCCGCAGCCGTACAAAGCAGGCGCAAAGTCCGGCTTAAGTTTTACAGCCTTCTGAAATTTCTCAACAGCCTCTTCGAACTGCTCCAACTCCACAAGGGCCACTCCCCAACTGCACCATATCTCGGCATTTTCGGGTGTTTGTTTTACCGCTTCACGGAATTTTTCAATTGCCTCTTCGTACTGCTGCATATTTATGCCTCTATTTGTCTGATTCTTTTTTCAGTTTTTTTTCAAGTTCAGCAAAAAGATCCTTTTGCTTTTTTTCCTGCTTGGCTTGAAAAGACTCTATTTCCCGGGTAAAATCCTTTCTGGAATTCTGAAATTCCTTAAGGGCTTTCTCTAATTTGTCTTCATTTTTGTTCCTTGGGATTTCTTCTATTTTTAAATGATTTTTGATAAAAAGGCGGGTCCCGAAAGCACCTTTAACCACATCAATAATCCCTATATCTTTGAGCTTTTTGCAGATAAAGTTGCCTTGTTCCAGGGAAAAAGATATGGTCCGGCAAAGCTCATCAATAGAAGGAGGTGCAGAATTCCGGTGTGTAAGAACCCTTATCGCAGCGACAACAAGGTGTGAATCGGAATAAAAATCTGAGTTTTGCATGATAGTATGGCAACCCTCCGGTTATATTAAGTTTTAAAAAATAAGATGGTTATCATATGCCAGCTTCTTGACATAAGATCGTTAGAAGAGTAACATTTATTTTTATCTTGTCAAGTTGCAAAGGGAAGAGGGTAAGGGTAAACGCATTTAATTTCGGTGCAGCGTAGCAATGGCGTGTTTCTCTTGGAAACCGACTGACTGTTTGAAGGGCTTTAGCACGTGTTTCAGTCGGTTGGAAAGAGATACACGCCGTCGTGGAGCGTTCTCTATGTAGTGGGATTCAAATGCGTTTGCCTTGGGAAGAAGGTCCTTGTGTACTGTATAAAAAAGGCCGGATAAATTCTACGTGGGGAATTCGTAATAGTCACAACAAAAACAAACAACAAATAAAGGAGTGAAACATGACTGAAATAATTGATATAAAAGCCAGGGAAATACTAGATTCAAGAGGTAATCCCACAGTTGAAGCAGACGTCTTTGTTTCCTGCGGTGCTGTTGGTCGTGCGGCAGTTCCTTCCGGCGCTTCCACGGGAAAACGTGAAGCCCTGGAGCTCCGCAATAAGCAATCAAAGCGGTTTGGCGGAAAAGGGGTTGTCACTGCCGTTAAAAACGTGGTGGATAAAATTGGACCTGCTGTCCGGGGAATGGATGCGGCGGATCAAGTTACATTGGATAGATTCATGATTGAACTTGACGGTACGCCCAACAAGTCTAAGCTGGGAGCAAATGCAATTCTCGGAGTATCAATGGCAGCTGCACGGGCTGCTGCGATGGCTTATGCATTACCTCTATACAGATACCTCGGAGGAATTAATGTAAGATGTCTTCCACTTCCCATGATGAACATAATAAACGGGGGCGCGCATGCTGCCAACAATCTTGACATACAGGAGTTCATGATTGTGCCTGTGGGCGCTAAGTCCATAACTCAGGCCGTACAGATGGGAGCAGAAACGTTTCATGCCCTGAAAAAGATACTTAAAGACAAAGGGCTCAGCACTGCCGTGGGTGATGAAGGCGGGTTTGCCCCGGACTTTGAATCCCATGAAGAAGCCATAAAATTTATTATTAGAGCAATTGAGTCTGCCGGGTACAAACCTGGAGGCGATATCGGGATTGCCCTGGATTCTGCTGCAAGCGAGTTCTACAAAAAAGGAACATACATCCTAAGGTCAGAAAATAAAAAGCTGAATGCCGAAGAGCTTATTGATTACTATGAAGATCTGGTTGAAAAATATCCTATCCTTAGTATCGAAGATGGTCTTGCCGAGCAGGATTGGACAGGATGGAAATTGATGACCGACCGGATGGAAGGATCAATTCAGATTGTTGGCGATGATATCTTTGTAACCAATCCCAAAATATTCAGTAAAGGGATTGAAAAAGGGATTGCAAACTCGATTCTGATCAAACTTAATCAGATCGGGACGATTACCGAAACTCTCGATACCATTGATATGGCTAAACAGGTCGGTTACACCACGGTTATATCTCACAGATCGGGTGAAACAGGAGACTCTTTTATTGCAGATTTTGTGGTTGGTGTAAATGGCGGCCAGATAAAAACCGGTTCCATGTCCCGCAGTGATCGGGTCTCAAAATATAACCAGCTCATGAGAATTGAAGAGGAACTCGGAGACGGGGCCGTGTTTGCAGATGAAATACTGTAGTTTTATTTTGCATCGATACACAAACAAATTTTTGGTCATTTTTCTCTGCTTTGTGCTATTGTCATGTTTGTATGCGCCTACAAATGCCTATGTCTTACCAGGACCCTATCTCCTGGAACAAATGACCCAAAATCTTGGGAAGGCCAAAAGCCTTCTGGTTTCTCAGACACTGGTCATTCATGATGATAGTCCGCAAAAGAGCGGAATGAAACTCAGTGAAACCTTGAGGTATGTTTTCCCGGAGATGTTCCGTTCGGATACTTTGTCTAAAAATGTTCACAGGATTCATGTTTTATCAAAGGGCGAGGCCTTGACGGTCATTGACGAAACGGTTTCTAATAAATCGAAAAATTGCTATGATCATTACAAGGACTTACTCCTTTTTAGGTTCAGGAAGAACCTTCAAGACAAGACTTTCCTTCCTGGTGTGGATATAACGGTTTCAAGTCTGGGACGCTTTCAGGGTAAACCGGCGTATATTTTGGGTGCCCAATATCCGGACGAAACTGTTCCTCAGGTATGGCTGGATAAGGACACATTTAGACCTTTTCGCTGGATAATGACCGGCAAGGCCGAGCAAAGCCAGGAGAACAACTTCGAGGTTCGGTATTTTGAATGGCGCAAAGTGCATCATATCTGGTATCCAATGCGTATTGAGTTTTTTGCAACCGGCAATCTCGTACGCGAAATTCATGTGAAAAATATCAAGGTGAATCCTTCTTTTCCGGATGATCTTTTTAATATCGAGCATCTTAAATCACTCTATCCCCAGATTGCTTCTGCTGAACAGGACCAGGGGAATAAAAAGCATCTGAATGAAGTTCAAAAGACCATTGAGGATTTTAAGAAACTTTATGAATAAGTTGCGATCCTGAATCTGGAGGTGAGGCGGTATATGGATCATGTAACAAAATTTATATTTGTAACAGGTGGCGTGCTGTCATCCCTGGGCAAGGGACTTGCTTCTGCAGCAATCGGAGCACTCTTGGAAAGCCGGGGGCTTACTGTAACCATACAGAAGCTCGACCCATACATCAATGTTGATCCGGGAACCATGAATCCATTCCAACACGGGGAAGTTTACGTCACTGATGATGGTTCTGAAACCGATCTGGATCTCGGGCATTACGAGCGCTTTACCAACGCCATTTTGGGTTGTGACAACAATTTTACCACCGGAAAAATTTACTATTCTGTCATCACCAAAGAACGGAGGGGAGATTATTTGGGCGGTACTGTTCAGGTAATTCCCCACATTACAGATGAAATTAAAGATGCTATCAAACTCGTGGCGGATTCAGTAGATGTCGTCATCGTCGAAATCGGCGGTACTGTGGGAGATATAGAAAGCCTCCCTTTTCTGGAAGCTATAAGGCAATTTAAAGCGGATGTAGGCAAGGAGAATGTCCTGTATATCCATCTTACACTTGTGCCTTATATTGCAACGGCAGGGGAAGTTAAGACAAAGCCTACTCAGCACAGCGTGAAGGAGCTCCGCAGTATCGGTATTCAACCGGATATTCTCCTCTGTCGCACAAACAAATACCTGCCCAGAGAAATCAAGTCAAAAATAGCCCTTTTCTGCAATGTAACCGTAGATGAAGTGATTACGGCTAAAGATGTGGAATGTATCTATGAAGTTCCCCTGGTATTCCACAAGGAAGGCCTGGATCAAAAAATTGTGGAAATGCTCAATATCTGGACAAGAGCACCCCAACTCGACAAATGGGAAAAAATTGTCAAGAGGCTCAAAGAACCTAAATTATCTGTTACCATTGCAATTGTCGGAAAGTATGTAAATCTGATTGAATCGTACAAGAGTTTGAATGAAGCGCTCCGGCATGGCGGAATTCCCAATGATTGTCGGGTAAATATCAAGTTTGTCGATTCAGAAAAAATCGACGTAAACAATTGCAGAGAAATTCTTGCTGATGTTGACGGCATACTCGTGCCGGGAGGGTTTGGATCTCGAGGGATTGAAGGTAAGATGTGCGCTGCTAAACATGCAAGGGAAAACATCCTCCCGTTTTTTGGCATATGCCTTGGTATGCAAGTGGCAGTTGTGGAGTTTGCACGCAACGTTGCAGGCATGGAGGGTGCCCACAGCCAGGAGTTTGATGAGGGAACACCTTGTCCTGTTATATACCTGATGGTTGAATGGTATGATGACAAGACCGGAACCGTGCAAAGGCGGGATATAACTTCAAACAAGGGGGGAACAATGCGGCTTGGCGCATATCCCTGTAATATAAAAGAGGGTACGCTTGCCCATAAGGCATACGGCGTTCCAAGCATCTCGGAACGACACCGACACAGGTATGAATTCAACAATGCTTTTAGAGAAGGACTTGAAGAAAAGGGACTGGTCATCAGCGGCAGTTCGCCCGATGGGCAACTGGTGGAAATAGTCGAGATCAAGGACCATCCCTGGTTTTTAGGATGCCAATTTCACCCGGAATTCAAATCACGGCCCATGAATCCTCATCCCTTATTCCGAGAGTTTATCAGGGCATCGCTGGAATATGCCAAAACTTCCTCTTGATTTGGCGTTTATGAATTTCTACAGCCTACTGAAATAATGCGGCGGCTTTCAAAGGAGGAAGGCTTTGGAAGCGGCAAATACGGAAAGTGCACAGGCATTAAAGCCTATTTTTTTGTGCGATTTTACACTTGGGGGTTTCATGCCCAAAAAACAGTGCATCGTGCACATTCCTCTGTGAATTTTTTTATGATCGATACTCTATCAAAGGTTTCCTTTATAATAACTATCAAACCAAATATTTTAACATAGACCTTGGAATCCATATAGAATAAAGCTTTCTCGCTACATATGGCCCACATATGAAATTAATATGCCAACCAATTGACTTTTTGGCACATATTTTGTAATTTACTTATAGTTTTAAACTCATCCAGAAATAAACAATAATATGGATCTCGAAAAGGGCGTTCTTATTCATAACAATGTGAAATAAAAGGAGGACAAGATGAACGGAAAAAAAGGGATTTTACTCTATCTGATGACCTTTGTGTGCGCTGTGTCAATGTTGGGAATTGTCTCTGCGGGTCGGGCTTTTTGCACAGATCTTTCTCAGATCAAGGATAAGGGTGTCTTGCGACACTTAGGAGTCCCCTATGCTCATTTTGTTACGGGCAGCGGGGACGGAATGGATATTGAAATGGTAAAGCTTTTTGCTCAACACCTGGGAGTAAGATATGAGTATGTGAAAACTTCATGGAAAGACGTTATCGGGGATCTATCCGGGAAGAAGGTCAAATCGAGGGGTGAAGATGTGGAAATCCTCGGTCATGTCCCTGTCAGGGGAGACATTATTGCCAACGGTCTTACCCGGATCCCCTGGCGGCAAAAGGTGGTCAATTATTCCATGCCCACTTTCCCCACTCAGGTATGGCTTATAGCACGTGCCGATTCATCCCTGCGGCCGATCAAACCTGGCGGTGACATCAAAAAGGACATTCAGGCAGTAAAGGGAGCAATCAGGGGGCGTACGGTGTTAGGGAAGGCCAAGACATGTCTTGATCCGACCCTTTACGGTCTTAAAGAGGCCGGAGCAAAGCCCATACTATTTCAGGGAACCCTTAATGAACTGGCCCCGGCCATCATTAATGCCGAGGCCGAGGCCACTATCTTGGATGTGCCGGATGCCCTGATCGCTTTAGACAAGTGGCCCGGTAAGATAAAGGTAATCGGGCCGATTTCAGAGCGGCAAGTAATGGGAGTCGGATTCCGCAAGGATTCTCCCCTGCTTCTGGAGACCTTTAACCGGTTTTTCCAGGAACTCAAAAAGGATGGGACCTATCTGCGACTGGTTAAGAAATATTACCCGACCGCGTTTATCTATTTCCCGGACTTTTTCAAGCAGGGAAATTAGGGAAGATAAGGCTTCGCATGATTCATAGCCTCCTTAAAGACCGGTGGGAAACGCTGATCCTTGCATATTGACAAACCGTGGCTTCGATGTCGGGGGTAAGGTGTCAGGATTAAAATTTCAGGTGTGAGGTGTTAGGTTTCAGAATTAAGGGGTAAACGAGGTGACCAATAGCAATTATATGAATGTAGCGGATCTTGAGGTCTATAAAAAACTGACCATGCTTTCTGACACCTGAGACCAAATAGCCATGGTAATCTTAGCAAACAACATTCTTGATTTACCCTCTTTAAAGACCGGAATATAGTATGCCGCTAATCAAAGCCGCAAGGACACTCTTAGGAAAAAAAAGCGCGGTCTTAGTGATCGTTAGCGTAATGTTGCTGGCTTTTATGGGCTTTATTATTGCTTCCAATTACCGGTCTCAGATAAATCTCCGGCAATCCGCGCAGCAGCAATGGCAGCAGGAAGCGCAAAAGCGGGCCGGTGCAATTGGCTATTTCTTTACGGAGCGGCGATACGACCTCCGGTCATTAGCTGATTCCAGGGATATTTCCACCTTTTTTGAAAACAGGGCATTAGGCATGTCCATGACGTACGGCCTGCGGAACGGTCTGCACACAATATCCGAGCTGTTCAAATCCTATTTACAAAAAAGAAAGTTGGGCCGGGACAGGATCTATGATCGTTTTCTTCTTTTGGACAAAAACGGGGATTTGCTTGTGGATTCTGCTTACGGGGAGAAAACTACGGGGCTAGATGCTGAGTTCTGGAAGCATTATTTATCTCCGGGAATAAAGGTCCCCTTTTTGATTGCGGGAAACCAGGCCGGAAAATGGTATATTGCGATTTCCGTGCCCTATGTTTTTAAAGGCTCCTATTCCGGACAAATCTTCGCCCAGCTCTCCTCAAATACCATTGACAATTATTTTATCCGCTCTGGCAATGAATCGACGGCCGGTCATATTGCTGTTGCACACAGTAAAGATTACATCTTACCTGTCGGTGTTTCCGATTCCGATTTCCCCTCTATTGTGTCTTTACAGGACAACCGTATTGCCAGGTTCACCTTAGGCTCAGTTTCTCCTTCCAAACAGAAGATGAAGATGCTTGCCATCCGTGTCCCTGTGCCGGGATCTCCGCTCTTCATGGTATGGACCAGGCCGGAGGCAGACATGTATGGAGATCTTTCCCCCGGGCAATTTCTTATTGCCATGAGTTTACTGGCCTTAATTGTTCTTGGCCTGATCTTTTTGATGTTACATGCCAACATTCATAATCTGGTCCTTAAGGCACAGATTGAGGAGGGAGAAAAGCGGGAAGAGGCAATCCACGGCAAAAACGTTATCCTTCAAAGTGAGATCGCCGAAAGAAAAAGGGTGGAAGCAGAGCTCATCAAGGCCAAGGAAGCAGCTGAAGAAGCCAGCCGGACCAAGAGTGAGTTTTTGGCCAACATGAGTCACGAGATCCGCACCCCCATGAACGGCGTGATCGGTATGATCGGCCTTCTGCTGGGTACGGACATGACCGAGGAACAGCGTGAATATGCCAAGATGGTCAAGACCAGCGCAGATTCACTATTAGCGATTATCAACGACATCCTCGATTTTTCCAAGATAGAGGCCGGGAAGCTGGAACTTGAATCGCTCGATTTCGATCTTGACACAACCCTGGAAAACATAACAGAGATCTTGGCCGTGCGTGCCAACGAAAAGGGCCTGGAATTGGTCTGCCTGATGGAGCCCGGAGTTCCACGCCTGCTGCGAGGCGACCCGGGACGGCTTCGGCAGATACTGAACAACCTGGTTGGTAATGCCATCAAGTTTACCGCCCAGGGGGAACTGGTCCTGCATGTAAGCCTTCAGGAAGAGGATGCTGACCACGCAACCTTGCACTTTGCAGTGAAAGACACTGGCATAGGGATTCCTCGAGACAAACTCGGCTCCATATTTGACGCCTTTACCCAGGCCGACGGTTCAACAACGCGCCGGTTTGGGGGGACGGGCTTGGGCCTGACCATCTCTATGCAGTTAGTTGAAAAGATGGGAGGTCACATAGGGGTTGAAAGCGAGGAAGGAAAAGGTTCCACCTTCTGGTTTACGGCCCGTTTGTGCAAACAACCACCGGACAGGGTAAAAGAGGTGGAGATCTATGAAGAAATCCGAGGAGTTCGAATCCTGACTGTTGATGATAACGCAACCCATCGCCGGGTGCTCGCGGAAATGCTCGGCTCGTGGGAATGCCGGCATGAGGAGGCTGCCGACGCCCAATCCGCCCTGGAAAAGCTTCGGGCGGCCGCGGGAGAAGGAAATCCATTCCGCATCGCTATTCTTGATATGCTCATGCCGGAAACCGACGGAGAAACCTTGGGTAAAACAATCAAAGAAGATCCCTTGATCCGGGATACCAAGCTGGTAATGATGACATCTGTTGGACAAAGGGGAGATGCCGCCAGACTCGAGGAGATGGGATTTGCAGCATATCTGGCCAAGCCCGTGAAGCGGTTCCAGCTATATAATTGCCTTATGATGGTGATGGGCCGGAAGTCCGAGACTGAAACCAAATGGAAAAGGATCATTACACGTCACGCCATGGCTGAAGAACGGAAGCATAAGATCCGCATCCTGTTAGCCGAAGACAATATGATAAACCAGACGCTTGTCCTCAAGATCCTCGAGATGATGGGCTACCGAGCCGACGCGGTCGCCAATGGCCTGGAAGCAGTCAAAGCCCTCGAAATGATTCCCTATGATCTCGTGCTGATGGATGTGCAGATGCTCGAGATGGATGGACTTGAGGCCACTCGTCAAATACGCAATCCTGAATCCTCAGTCCGTAATCCCAATATTCCAATTATTGCCATGACCGCCCACGCCGTGAAAGGTGATCGGGAACGCTGCATCAAGGCGGGGATGGATGACTATTTAACCAAACCTATCAGACGGGCTGAATTGGCCAGAATCATTGCTCGGTGGACTTCTATGTAAGGCGGATAAAGATCGGCAATCCCGGAGGGTTTCAAATTTTAAAAATATAAATTAAGATAATTC
>CAZKDT010000028.1:0-13481 GCA_964551515.1 uncultured Desulfobacteraceae bacterium
TTTTGTCTTTCTGAGATATATGAGTTTCCATAATCATACCTCTTTAATTTGTATGGTTTTTTTCATTTGTTCAAATTCTACTCGAGTAATTTCCCCTCGGGCGTATCGTTCCTTCAGGATGTTTAAAGCTTCAGAGCTGTCTGCCGGATACGATGTCCCTTTTTTGCTCGTTGTCTGGATGAGCCATTTTATCAGGAAAATCCCCCCCACAATTATTAGAATCCAAAAAATCATCATAAATATCATGCCGAACCATCCCATTCCCCAGTTGCCCATCATCCATGGACCCATGTTCCAGTCATTGTATCTTCCCGACCGGGCCATTGCTGGATTAGAGTGCAAATAGTCGATGATCATTGTAGGCAGAATCCATTTTAAACTAAATAAGATGTTTTTTATTGTCATATTAGCCTCTATCTTTCTTGTTCATTTGTGCCTCCATAAGATTAATTGATTTTTATTTGGCCTTAAAATAGCTGCTTTTTAAAACCCCTTAATGTTGGAGCCAAATAGAGCAATTGCCGTGCCAAGCCTTGTCCGAAGCATCTTCGTTATCTATTAACTTCCTATATTTGTATGGTTTTTTATGATTTACAATTTGTTTAACCAGTTAGGATGGCTAATTATCTATTATTTAGCCTGTGGCGTTATTACACAACATCTGACGCAAAATTTAGAGATGATGGGGTGAAAATAACCAGTCAGTTAAGCAATATTTACGTATTCACATGGACCGGCGGGAGTTTTCGAGGCGATTACGGGATATGGAGGAATAATTACGGAATAATGGACGGACATGGAATGATGCTCAACTATTTAATTAAAAACACGATTGCATCTTTGTAGACGGTCTTTCTTAGGACTTCATGAAGCCGATCAATTAATGTTTCGCTACAGTTCCGAAACATCCTGCACGCAACGAAACCCAACTTCCTCAAAAGCCTCCCAGGGATGCCGGACAATAGAAGACAGGCTGTTATTTTCATTTTCCGAGACGTTTTTCAGCAAGCCTAAAATCACATAGTCAATTTCACGTCTTTTACCTTTGGACGGTTCTTTAGAAATCCGCAGCCCCCACTCAACGAAATCCTGATTCAATCCCCTTATGCCAAAAGTATTTGACTTTAGGTCAAGTACGGAGGATGGCACCTGTGACACAATTTGGGGTCTGGAAATGGATTTTGGAACCGGACTGTGCTTCTCTCCCTTCATTTCGCTCATCCATCTTTCTGTTCCTTGCCCGCCGGCGCTTTCAGAGGAAACTTCCGAACTTCTCGTTTTTGTTTTCGTTCCCTCTTTCAACGCATAAAGCCATTCCGTCTCGGTCGGTAAACGCCTGCCATAAAATCGTGCATAAGCAGATGCTCCATAGGCCGTAACCCGAAGCACGGGCAATGAAGCGTAAGCTGTATTTTTGATATAGAACTTATCGTCACGAAAGACTATGGGTTCGTAGTCTTCCATTATCTCTCCCAGAAACAACCAGATATTTTTTGTACCTTGAACCACCCTCCCATCTATTGTGAGTTTAGGAAAAATTTGATTTAAAAACTCCACGTACTGGTGATTAGTCACTGGAGCTTCATCCATGTAAAAAGGATTTACCTTCACCAAATTCCCTGACTCCGAACCGAAGTTTTTGGGTATAGTGACCGTTCCACCGGGAACAAAGTGCGATGTAGCTCCGTCTTTGGCCAGGATAGATTGACCAGGAGAAGACCCGGGAGGTAATTTGACATCTGAAAAAGCCATTATATCTATTGATGAACCTGTTTTAGAAGACAGCGGGGGGATGAATTGTAAAAATAAGGACGATTTGCCAGGATTGCCCATCAAATGCCAGAGAGTCATTACTGCAACCGACAAAATCGCCACGACAACCCCTATCCAGATCCACTTGGGGTTATAAAGAAATGAAATATGTTTTGGTTTTACAAGAGCCCCGGTTGCTGTCTCTGATTTTAAAATGTCAATAGCATCTAACAAAGATTTACAAAGTTGGTGCACCGATTCCTGGCGGTCCTCCTTTTTTTCGGATGTAGCATTTTGAATGATGTGATCAAGCTTTTGAAAAAACGGGGTGTCTGGATTTGGCAACTTTTCTTTTTGAAAGGGTTTCATTTTAGACGTTATTCTGCCGGTAATCGCTTCATATAGGATTTTACCCAAAGAATAAACGTCTGCTTGCTGATCCGCCATTCTGAAGTTGAAAAAATGCTCCGGAGACATGTAGGGTGGTGTACCTTTGACATCCATGGACTGGGTTACGGATTTCAAAAGGCAGGAACGGGCCAAACCGAAATCGGCAATCTTCGGCGTATTTGCATCCATGAAAATATTTTCCGGTTTCAAATCCCGGTGGACAATACCGAGATCGTGCAGCGCCTGAACGCCCTCGAGTACCGGGAAAAAATAGTTTGAAAGCCAGTCTGCTGTAAGATCTTCTTCCGGATAAAAACCTTCTTCAGACATGGTTGCTCTTAAGGTGTTGCCTGGAATATATTCCATAACTATGTATTCTAATTGAACAGCTTCATCAGCCTTTCTGACCTGAAGAGACCCGTAATCGTAGATTTGCACAATATTTGGGTGACGAACTTGGGCCATGGCCTGGACTTCATTACGGAATCGTTGCAGGCCGGTTTCTAACTCTTCTTCATTGTCAACGCAGGTTTCCAGCCACTCCGATGAAATTACCTTTATGACAACATCGCGCTTCAGGTTCAGTTGGTGCGCACGGTAAACTTCACCCATTCCGCCCCGGGCAATGAATTCAAGGACAACCCATTTGTCGTCGATGACCTGTCCCACTTGGAGGCTATTTTTTAAATTATTATTCATGGTAATCTTTTGATCCAAGATCATATATAGAACTCTTGGATTTAGGTTTCACTAAATCCGAACAATTATTACGGTCACATTATCTTTTCCGCCCATTTTGAGGGCCTTCTTTATCAACCGGCTGCATTTGTCTTTAAGTTTAGATCTGCTCGAAAGAATATATTGTATCTCTGCATCAGTCAGCATATCGTTCAATCCATCACTACACAACAAAAAGATATCACCTTTTTTAATTTTTTCAATCCCGGTGTTAATTACTTCTATTTCATGTCCAAGGGCCTGTGTTAAAACGTGACGCGACGGATGCTTTGAACCTTTTTCGGACGAAAGGTGGCCCAGATCCATAAAAATCTGAGCCATTGTATGATCTTGGGTCATCTGTTCCAAAGTATTTTGGCGTAACCTGTAAATTCTGCTGTCTCCAACATGTGCAATCAGTGCCCTGTTTTTAATGAGAACCAGAACCGAAAGAGTGGTTCCCATATTTTCATATCTACTGTTTTTCTCACCATATTCACAGATCTTTTCATGGATATTATAAATGATTGCTTTCAGATACTGGAGTCTGTTCCTGTAAAAATCTGAGTCGTCCTGGACAGCCAGCGTATTTTCGGCGTAATATTCAATCAACCCTTGACAAGCCATTTTACTTGCAATTTCTCCGCCGGTATATCCCCCCATACCATCGGCTATTGCATACATTGTGCCATAATATTGAACATCAATACCTTTGGTACTGTGATCAACTATGAGATAAGTGTCTTGATTTTGTTCTCGTTTCAACCCAATGTCTGATTTCATACATACCCGTTCATTTTCGGTCATTTTTATTTCCCATTCAGATCTTTTTTCTTGCTTTCAAACTCTTCTTTATCAATTTCACCGCGGGCATAACGTTCCTTGAGAATTTCAAGTGCGGTGTTACTGCCGGTTTTTCTGCTTGCTTTATCACGACCGGCGGAACGAATCAGCCAATTGATGAGAAAAACCAGGCTTGCAATTATCAGTATCCAGAAAATCATCATAAAAATCATATCTGCATCTCACTTTCCCCAATTACCCATCATGCCGGACCACATGCCCCAACCGTCATATCGTCCTGTTTGAGCCAAAGCCGGGCCCTATGGACTATGAATTCAAGTATAGATAAAAGCAAGCAGCGTGCCAAAGAATTAATATTTTTGCTGTATTATACACAATGGTCTGTTATCATAGGTCATATTTAACAGTAATCCAATAAAAAGAAATGAGAAAATAAAGAAAAATCTCAAGTAGTGGGTATTTTATATCCATTTATACTGACTGATCCCTTGAAACTGAGTGTTTTGTGCCCTGAATCTGTCTGAGTTTTTTAAAAAATAACAGGGTTTAAATATTCATATAAATTATTTATCAAGTTATATCAATTTATTATATGTTAAATGTGTTTTGAAAAACAATTCTGGCATACGGTTTGCTCTAAGTAAAAATAAAAGCGATCTAAAAGCAAGGATTTGTTCTTTCGAAACACTACCCAAGCCCCTGACAAAACGTTAAACGGTTCTGTTTGAAGAAAGAGATAATAATATTAATTGAGATATCCAACTCAGAAAAAACACAAAGGAGATTTATCATGGGAAAGATAACGACCCCGAAGCATTTATTCCTAGACCCTGTCTGTTTTATGGAAGTGGCGCCGGACAAGAGAGACTTTACATTTACCTATAAGATGCGCACCTACTATTTCTGTGCGGAATCGTGTCGCAAAGCTTTTGAAAAAAATCCCGAAAAATATTTTGGATCAAAAACTTCAAAGCCTAAAGGATGGTGGGGCCGTTATCTGGAACGACTAAACAGGATCACCGGTGGCAGATCTCAAAAGTGTCATTAGATGTTGGCTGTAAAAACACAGTATTGAATATTACCCGGATGAAAACCGTCTAATGTCAATATCTGAAATCAAGCTTAACGATTTCCCGAACCTTGCAGAAGGCTGTGTTTCATTGCTTTAATTTGACAAAACAAAGCTTTAAACCATACAATGCCATCTATAATCAATTGGCTTATTGCCTGTTAAGTATGACAAAGTAAAAAGCTGCGTATGCAAGGCGCGCAAGCCGGGAAAGAATGAGGCGTACTTTTTGTGCGTTGAGCCCTTTCCCGGCAAAGTGCAACGCAGCAGACGAACTTTTTACGGATCCGTCACAGTTAGTTATTTGAAAGGTTAAGACTAATGGCTGAGCAAACAATAACATTACCGGTTGGAGGAATGACTTGTGCCAACTGTGCAATGAACATCGAAAGAGGTTTAAAAAAGCTTGTCGGTGTTCATAGCATAAATGTCAATTTTGCTGCAGAACAGGCCGTTGTTGTGTTTGATCCAAAACACCTTCACGCAAAAGATGTTGTGGATAAAATTAAAAACTCCGGATATTCTGTGGCCACAGTAAAAACGGAACTTCCCGTGACAGGGATGACCTGTGCAAATTGTGCGGCCAACATTGAAAGGGCCTTAAACAGAAAGGTTCCGGGTGTTGTGAATGCATCGGTGAACTTTGCCACTGAAAGGGTTTCGATTAAATACGTCCCCGCAGTTTCCGGCATCGATGACATTGCAGCCGCCATTGAAAAGGCAGGTTATGGTGCGATACTTCCGGATGAAACCATGGATGAACAAGATGCGGAACAGGCGGGACGCCGGGCGGAGATAAAAGACCAGACCCGTAAATTTATAATTGGTGTCGTATTTGCTCTGCCATTGTTTATAATGAGCATGATGCGGGATTTTAATCTTCTGGGCCTGTGGAGTCATGCATTGTGGGTGAACTGGTTTTTCATGATTCTTGCTACCCCGGTTCAGTTCTATACCGGATGGGACTACTATGTTGGGGGATTTAAAAGCCTGAAAAATAAAAGCGCAAACATGGATGTTCTTGTGGCCATGGGCTCTTCAATTGCGTACTTTTATTCCATATCCGTTCTGATTTTTCCTTCCTTTGGAGAGCATGTCTATTTTGAAACTTCTGCGGTTATCATTACGTTGATAAAGCTTGGCAAAATGCTTGAAGCCCGCACAAAAGGAAAAACCGGCGGCGCCATAAGAAAGCTTATCGGACTTCAGCCCAAAACCGCAACGATTCTGGAAAATGGTGAAGAGAAAGAAATTTCTTTGACCAGTGTAAAGACCGGCGATATCGTCATTGTTCGTCCGGGTGAAAAAATTCCGGTTGACGGTACGGTTCTCGAAGGAGAATCATCGGTGGACGAGTCCATGCTAAGCGGTGAGCCTTTACCTGTGGATAAACATGAAAATGATCCTGTGGTGGGTGGAACAATTAACGGAGAGGGACTTGTAAAGTTCAAAGCGACCCGTGTGGGTAAAGAGACAGCCCTTGCCCAGATCATCAAACTGGTTCAGGAAGCCCAGGGAAGTAAAGCCCCAATCCAGGCTATTGCAGACAGGATGGCTGCCGTGTTTGTTCCGGTGGTAATCGGGATTGCGCTGATTACATTCGGGTTATGGTGGGGGATTACCGGTGAATTTGTACCGGCCATGATCCGGTTGGTGGCGGTGCTTGTCATCGCATGTCCCTGTGCCCTGGGACTGGCTACACCCACTGCTATCATGGCGGGAACGGGAAAAGGTGCCGAAAAAGGAATCCTGTTTAAAAAAGGCGAGGCGCTGGAAACGGGTACCAAATTAGATACCATCGTGTTAGATAAGACCGGGACCATTACTATGGGCAAACCTGCAGTAGTGGATATTATTCTTTTTGATCGGGATTTTAAAAGCGAAAATCAACTTTTGCAGCTCGCAGCTTCCGTGGAAAAAGGATCGGAACATCCTCTGGGAAAAGCAATAGTGAATGAAGCGCAAAAAAGGGGCATTGATCTGTGGTCACCTGAAAAATTCAAAGCTTTGCGCGGTTTTGGCGTTGAAGCCATAATCGAAGATAAATCTGTTAAAATGGGCCAACCTGCTTGGTTTCTCGATATCGAGATTAATATTGAACAGGCGAAAGACAGGATCGATAAGCTTCAATCACAGGGCAAAACAGTGATGGTCCTTGTCCGGGATAATATCCTTTGTGGTCTTGTGGCGGTGTCGGATACTTTAAAGCCGGAATCAAAATCCGCCATAGAAAAGCTTCATGCACAGCATCTCAAAGTGGTTATGCTAACCGGAGATAATCTTAAAACAGCCCAAGCCATTGCTTCAAAAGTTAAAATCGATGAGATCTTCGCTGAAGTACGTCCCGAAGAAAAAGCTTCCAAAATAAAAGAAATTCAGGAAAAGGGAGAAAAAACAGGAATGGTGGGGGATGGAATTAATGACGCTCCGGCCCTTGCCCAGGCGGACGTGGGCATGGCAATCGGAACCGGTACGGACGTGGCCATTGAAACTGCCGATGTAATACTTTCCAGCGGCAACCTGATGGGAGTATCAAGAGCTATTCAAATCAGCAGGGCAACCATGTCCACAATTAAACAAAACCTGTTTTTCGCTTTTGTTTACAACATTGTGCTTATCCCTGTTGCCGCAGGAATTCTTGCTCCCATTGATTTTGCCCCTGAATTTTTAAAACAGCTCCATCCCATATTAGCGGCCCTGGCCATGTCATTCAGCAGCGTATCCGTGGTGTCAAACAGTCTTCGTCTTTATCGCGCAAAAATCCAATAGATAATCTTTTCGAGCCGTTTTTACCATTTTAATTCCTTATCACGGGCCATTAATCGACTCTGTGGGTGGATGTTCGTGCAAATCGAAATATTTTCATTTTGTGTCTGATGTTCTTAATGAGAATTCAGGGTTAGTTCTCCTTTTGCATATCCACCACCTGGCGGACATCTCCCAGGCATCAACTTCCCTTGGGGTTTTTAATACTGCACTGACAATTTCCGAGCTTTTTCTCCATTTTAATTTTTTCCAGTATTGTGGAACGCCCATTTTTTTGGAAATCCAGTTCAATATCTTCAATAGAATAGTCAAAGCAATAACATATAAGGTCACTCAATGTTCATTTCCTTTCAAGTGAGTCGATTAATACGCCATGTAATAATCTGCCGTTGTCCTTAATTTAACCATTTCCTTTAATGAAATCGGTTTGAAAAATTTGGCAGAAACTTTTCCCAGTAAATCATCCGGCTTTCCTATTTTTGAAACGATTAAAAAGCCTATGTTAACGAAAAATTCAGCCCCTTTATTTTTTAGCATCAAAAGAAAATCGCCGTATGTCTTTGGTACGTTATCCAGGCTAACCCCAAACTGGGTTGACAAAGCCTTGCGCAGGTTTTCCGGGATCTTGTATGCCTCTATGTCGTCTTTGCCGTTCCAGCCCACTTTAAAGGTGTTAATCGCATCGGCATCCACAAGAACCTTTCCCTTGTATCCTTCTTCCAGGGCCGCCCACATGATGTTATAGGCTACACATATCTGAGCATCGTCTTTTTTTAAGCTGGTTTTCAGATGAACAAGAAATACATCCTTATCATTAGCCGCAAACGCGCTGATTACAGAAATGAACAGAAAGCTAATAGCAATTATAATAATAAATAATCGTTTCATTTTTATCTCCTTTCTGGTCCCATCAGGTTTTCCATCAAAAAAAACAACTTCAACAGAAGACTCTGGTTTTGGGTAGGAGATAATCCGACCCTTAATGACGATTGATAGGCTGTCGGCCCGGATCACCGATAAAGGGAAGCGCCAGGAGCCAGGGTAAGGTCAACTTTTTGGCATCACGAAATTGTGCCAGACCAATGGTCATGTTCGTATGGCCCCTGGCCGGCTGGTCTTGGTACGTACCGAACAGACGATCCCACCATGGCAGGTTAAAACCAAAATTACTGTTGGTCTCGCGAATGATCACGGAATGGTGCACCCGGTGCATGTCGGGTGTAACAATGATCAATCGCAGCACATGGTCGAGCTTCAGTGGGAGACGTATATTGCCGTGATTAAACATGGCCGTGGCATTAAGGAGGATCTCGAAAACCAACACCGCCATTACCGGCGGACCGAGCAATGCTACTGACGATAGTTTAATCATCATGGACAAAACAATCTCAATGGGATGAAAGCGCAAGCCGGTTGTCATGTCGTAATCCAGGTCCGCATGATGCACCATGTGCAGCCGCCACAGGAGAGGAATGGCATGAAACATGGCATGCTGAAGATAGATGACAAAATCAAGCATTGCTACCCCTATGACCAATGCAACCCAATAGGGGAGTTCAAAAATGTTCAACAATCCCCAACCGCTCTCATGAGCCTTCAGTGCCATGCCCACGGCCAAGATTGGAAACAGTAAATGTAGCACCAGTGGGTTAATAAAAGTGATGCCTAAGTTGCTGATCCAGCGCATCGTTTTGGAAGTCGTCAACACACGGCGTAGCGCTAAAAACTCCCAAAACGCCACTGCAAAAAAGATAATGAAGAAAAAGCCTAACCGTATGATATTTTCATTTTGCATTTTCTCGATCCAGAAACGTGATCATTGCAGATAAATTTTTATTGAACATTTGAAGAAATCGTGTGGATTTCCTTTTATGTGTATAAAAGCCTTTTTTTCGAGAAAAATTGTCAATTAACACCATAATCTTTCAGCTTTTTATGCAAGGTCTTTCTGTTGATCTTCAATCTACGTGCGGTTTCACTTTTATTGCCGCCGGTAGCTTCGAGTGTTGCCAGTATTGCCTCTTTTTCAACTTCCTCCAATGGTCGATTGGCTACAACCGGCTTTGGGGGCTCAACCCAGTCCCGGCTCTCTGAATATGGCTCGATGATATTTGACGGCAATTCTTTTTCGGTGATGCAATCTCCCGGTAGAAGAATTACAGCACGTTCAATCGTATTTTCCAGCTCTCTGACGTTTCCCGGCCATTCGTATTTAAGCAGCATATCCATGGCCAAAGGGGAAAAGGCCTTAACCCGTTTGCGGTTTTTTTCAGCATATTTTTCTACAAAATACTGCGCGAGTAAGGGAATATCATCCTGGCGATCCCTAATCGGCGGCACATTCAATGTTACAACGTTCAGGCGATAATACAAATCTTCTCTAAATTTTCCTTCCTTAATATCCACTTGCAGGTTCCGATTCGTCGCAGCCAAGATACGAACATCCACACTTAAAGTTTCATCTCCGCCAACCCTTTGAATCTCTCTTTCCTGAATGACTCTAAGCAATTTGGCTTGCATTGTTGGTGAAGTTTCTCCGACTTCATCCAGAAAGATTGTGCCCTTGTTGGCATTCATAAATCGCCCTTCCCGGCGTTTGTCGGCCCCTGTAAATGCTCCTTTTTCATGCCCGAAAAGTTCTGACTCCAACAGCGTTTCCGTCAGTGCTGCGCAGTTTACAATTACCAGCGGATGATCCCTTCGGTTGCTGTTGTGGTGTATGGATTTGGCAATTAGTTCTTTTCCGGTTCCGCTTTCACCGGTAATTAATACGGTTGCTTCCGAGGGTGCGATCATCACCAGCATATCGATCATTTCTTTCATCGGCCTGCTTCTCCCGATGATGTTTTTCAAATCGTAATCAGCGCTCAGTTTGTCTTTTAAATATTTGTTTTCTTCTTTAAGACCGGTGTGCTCCAATGCCCGTTCGAGGGTAAGTTTCAAAACCTCAAAGTCGAGGGGTTTGGTCAAATAGTCGTAAGCCCCGGCTTTTAAGGCTTCAACCGCTGAATCGACTGACGAATAGGCCGTCATTATCAGAATTGGAATGGACGGATTATACTCTTTGATTTCTTTTAGGGCCTTGATTCCGCTCATTTGAGTCATTCGAACATCCATCAATAGGAGATCAAACGGCCTTTCTTTGACGTTTTCGACTGCATGAGTACCGTCATCTGCTAAGGTAACCGTATATCCCCAGCTTTTAATAATTGTTTTAAGCGCCGTCAAATGGCCGGGATCATCATCGACCACAAGAATGTGAAGCGGATTCTGCAAGTTCATAATAACCTCATCAAATCTTTTTAGCAGGCATGACGATTGTAAATGCTGTGCCCTGTCCGGAAACACTGCGAACCTTTACCTGTCCCTTGTGGGCCTCGATGATTTTGTGGACAATCGCCAGACCTAAACCGGTACCTTTGACCTTGGTTGTAAAATAAGGGTCGAATATTTTGTTCAAATCTTCAGTTTTAATTCCTGAGCCGGTATCTTTAATTTCTATATTAATGGAGTTTCCTTCTGTTATAGAATTTTCAATGGTGAGCCGGCCGCCGGTATCCATCGCCTGAAGCGCATTTAGATATAGATTCAGAAGGCATTGCGAAAATCGATCTGAATCTATTTCAGCCACCAACTGTTGTTGCGATAGATTTAATTTGATCGCTATATCCTTATTAGATGCTTCTTTTTGTATGAGCCGAACCGAATGTTCTAAAAGTTCATTTATATCAGTTTGTTTTAGTTTTAATTCTTTCGGTCTGGCGAACTCCAGCAGTTCGCTGATGACCCGGTTTAAGCGGTCTACTTCCTGGATCATAACACCGGCCGCTTTTTTATCATCACTGTCTTCATCAAACTTACTTTTAAAATAGGATGCGATACCTTTGATGGAACTCAATGGGTTTCTGATTTCATGCGCAACACCGGCGGCAAGTCCTCCTATGGCTGCCAGTTTTTCCTTTCGGCGGATTTCATCCTGTAGATTGCGCACTTCGCCAAGGTCTCTTAATATCAATACCTGGCCGACAAACTGTCCTTCTTCGTTAATGATTTTCGATGCGCTGACGCTAACCGGAACTATTTTATCCTTGGTAAATTCACACACCATCTCTTTCTCAGATATTGATTCACCGCGATCCAGAGCTTCCTTTAACCCGCAGAAGTGACTCGGCAAAATATTATCCGGATCCACCCCCCGAGCTTTTGATAAATCCAGACCGGTGATTCGTTCAGCAGCGCTGTTGTAAAAGGCTATTTTTCCGTCTTTATCTGTGGCTATCAACCCCACCGGAAGGCTTGTAACTACCTCGTCAGCAATCGCACTTGTATCCTGTAATGATTTTTTGGCTGAGCGATAGCTTTGCATCCAGAACATCGAGATAAATCCGGCCAAACCTAAAATAATCAAGACACCCGATATGATCAATGTATTGCGAATATCCTCTCTACGTCCGTCTTCAAAAGGTTTGGGATCTAAACCGACGAGTATGATATGCTCATTTTCGGCTTTTCCTGAAGGGAAACACCAGTCGTTACTTTGGTCCTTCATCATGCCGCGCCTGCTCATCATTTGACACATGCGATCGTTCATCCAGGTATCCTGATTGGAAATAGGTTTGAAATATCTGTAGACTTCAAATGAGAGCTGCTGGTTTGCCGTATCGATGATTTTCCAATTTATTTTACCGGATGGATCAAGCTCATTTAAGTAGGGTTTGTGACTTAGTTTAATGCCAATTAATCCTCTATCGTTGCTGGCCAAAACTACGCCTTCCTTGTTTATTACCGTTATATAAAGTACATCCTGTAGAAGGGCAGTTTCTTCGATCAACGTTTGAATTTGCTGGCCACCCCACATCATGCCCATTATACCAGTTCTGGCACCAGCTTCCACCGCCTTTATAAGAGCAGCTCCTTTCTCGCTCAGAATACGGGACATATACTGCTTTTCACGATTGTAATTCTGCACTGCCAGCACAACTATCGTTATGAGCAAAATCAGAACCGATCCAACGATTATCCATGGCGAAGTGGGTATGTCATGCTCAAAACGGCTTTTGTTACTTTTATTCATCTAAACATTCCCAATTTGGTCATTTTTAAAATGATTCAGCATGACAACCTCGTTAAAGCAAAATATAAGCAAGGTTGGGTGTTTTGTAAACAACATAAATTGATCGGCGAGAAAAAACTGGGGCCAAAAACCCCACATGACGGCTCGATCTCTTGGTTTGGATTTCTGAACATCCCGGCATTAATAAAAAATCCTTCAATATCTATGTGTTATAAAAATGTTGGGAAGTATGGCACATTGCTTGCTAAAGATTAATGACACAAAACATGGCGCCATGAATTGGAAACGTTAATAACCCAATAAAGGAGGTAACACTAATGAAAAAAATAATTTTTGGACTTGTCGTGGCAGCTTCTGTTGTATTTTTTGGATTTCAGGCTTTCGCCTGTTACTGGGACGGTTACTGGGGTGGCCCCATGGGCGTCCCGATGGGCGGCTTTTACGGCGATACCTTTGTTGGCAGCGCCTACCAGGGATTTCTTGACAACACGGCGCAGCTCAGACAGGACCTTGCTGCCAAACAATCTGAATACAATGCGCTGATGGCCAAATCCAATCCTGACCCCAAACGGGCATCCGATCTGAACAGGCAAATCACCTCGCTGCATGATCAGCTCAAAGACCAGGCGCGGTCATATAACCTGCCGGTACATCGCGGTAATTATGGCCACGGACCCATGGGGGGTTATGGCTGCTGCTGGTAAACTGAATGGAAAGGGAAAGGGATGAACATTCCTTTTCCTCTCCATTACGTATCAGAAACTGTAAGGTGACATTATGTGGGGATGCGATTACATAACGTTTTTAGGTGGAAGCCGTTGGACCGGCGGATTTTTTCCGGGAGGAATTTTATACATGGTGGTATGGGGCTTGGTTGTCCTTCTGTTTGTCTATGCTGCAGTTCGGATC
>CAZKDT010000029.1:0-13456 GCA_964551515.1 uncultured Desulfobacteraceae bacterium
ATCACAGTTTTACTCAAAACTGCGATAAGAGAATAGTATCAAGAAAAACCCACGGGGAGATATTGAGAATTACCCAATTTTTAAACCGCCTTTTTGGGTCTATTTTGCCAATTGTCGGTTGTGGGTTGAGAAATGTGAAAAGTCTTTTGGAATGTAAAAAACCCCATCCTTCAAGGTATTGAAGGTACGGGGTTTCGTATCCCGGGCAAGCTGTTCAATGCATCCTCCTTTGGGTGTTGGAATCAGAGCAACGGCTCGAAAATTCTACAATTGGTTGAAATTAAGAATCTTTTAATAGTTCCTGGTTTATGCCACTTCCATGGCCCCAGTGAAATAGAAAAAAATTTCACCCCGGTTAAACAGAATTCTGGTTTAACTGGGCAGGCGGGATAAAAATGATGGAATGATGGAATATTGCAATGTTGATTTCAAATAAAAAATTTTTCATTTTTGCTCAAACCATTTTTGCTCATCACTGCCTCTTTGATGCTTCAAGTATGGTGATTCCCACAAGTTTCCCACCACGATACCTGTGAAGGATACCGTCTTGTGTCATTTCGGAATCAGTTGCCTTCTGAGGGCGGTCAAAACCGATATAAAGGACATCGGCTTCCTTATCATAGTCGATCCACATCTTGGTGACAGGAAATTTTAAAAGATGGGGAGTCGCTTTGAAAACTTCCAATAACGTCTCTTGTTTTAAAATTTCTTTTTCCATACTATCTCCTCGTCTTCCAGTTTTATTGTCCTTGTAAAGTATGTGGTGATTATAAATCCATCGTCAATAAATTCCTTATAAACAACAGCCAGATATTTCTTTTCACTTACTTCCTCCAGGGCGATAAGGGCGTCTTTATAGCCCTTAATAACATAACCCGCATCCTCTACAGTTTTGAGAACCATATCATAATAACCGGCCAAATCGTCATGGTTTTCAACAATATGTTTCCAACGTTCCGCTGTCAGCCGAACCGGCACGTTATTAACGGAGAAAGCAATGTCCGTCATTATTCCTGTCCCTTATTATTTTTAAAGGCTTTTATCCATTATGAACATTTGAATACCCTTATGGCGTCTTTGGCTTTGCGCTTTGGGGTCTGACCGAAACGATAGAACAATATCTATGCAACGACAAGACATTAATAAACAATTTCAATTTTTGATTTATCCATCATAATCACGTAGCGGGTATTGGGCCGGACACCCACGGAAGCGATTTCAAGCTCTTTTAAGGCATACGGCCCGAAACTTTTCTCAAGGTTCTCCTTTATTTTGCTCTTGTACGAATTGAAGTTGTCGGCGTTCAGTCCGGTGATTCCGCTGTCGCTCATCTCATTTAAAGGGCGGGTGCCGCAACCTTTACGATACTGACGAGCAATTTCATCCTGGTTATCAAACACCGCCTGAATATCCATAAAGCAGTCCGTACAATTGCCGCAGCTTCCGGTTGATCGGTTTTCAATCTTAGCAAGGCGCAAATGCTCTGCCGTATCCGTTGTAGTTCCAATCGCATGCTGTGTAATATAATCTCTAAAACACTAAAAACACAAAACCCCATTCTCGATGTGAGAAATGGGGTTCAATATGGTCATATATGCGATCCTGTTATTTAACTACTCTAAAATCATGTGCTTAAATTGCAAAATTGTAACTTCTCAATAAGTTCTGGAAAAATATTATTAAATTAACCAATTCAAAAATTTGAAACGCTCAGCTTAGGTTGAAGTATACTGTCTTATTAATAGGTTGTCTTGGTCCAGACCGTGGAGAGATCAACGGGAAAGCTTTCCCTAAAATACCTGCTATTTCACTTTACCCGCTCTCAAAAAGCGAGTTTTTATCATTCTTTTCCCGGCGTATATAAATAATTTGCAAACAAAGACGGATCTGTGATTCGATTTAATAACGATTTAGCAGATGAGTCCATAATGTAATTTATAAGTGAAAATTTTTTCTCACGGGCATAAACCGTAGAAATTTTTCCCTTAATACCACCCAAACGGCCGGCCCATTCAACAGCATCTTCAAAATTTCCGATCCGGTCTACCAAACCAAGTTCTTTTGATTCTTCTCCGGTAAAAATACGTCCGTCAGCAAGTAATTCCACCTTAACCCTGTCCATCTTTCTGCCTACAACAATATCTTGAATAAATTGTTTGTGAATTTTTATAGCAAAATCTTTAAGGATTTTCTTTTCTTCAGGCTTCATATTTCGAACCGGAGATCCCATATCCTTGTATTCACCACTTTTGATTACAACGGGAACCAATCCGATTTTACTGAGTAGTTGCTGATAATTCGTAAACCCCATGATAACACCTATGCTGCCGGTTATTGTACCTGGGTTGGCAACAATTCCGTCTGTTCCTGCTGCAACGTAATATCCTCCGGAAGCAGCGATTGAACCCATGGAAGCCACAACTTTTTTTGATTTTGAAGTTTTTCTGATTTCCCTGAAGATTTCCTGTGAAGGACCAACAGCGCCTCCCGGGGAATTAATGCGGATCACGATGGCTTTGATAGAATTATCTTCCCGGAAGCGCTTTAGGTTATGGACTACTTTTTTAGAATCTGTAATAATTCCATTGAGTTCTATGACACCGACCTTCTCTCCGAATTCAAAGTCGGCATCCCTTGTACCGAGGACAAACAGAAATGACATCACTATCATTGCTGTCGCGACAACAGACGAAAAGGTCAGAATAAAAAAAAGATATGGATGTCTGCGAGAGAACATGTGTTTCGATCAGTTGTTACTTGTCATCATTGTTCAATTTTTCTTGAAGGTTTTCACGTAAAATCTCTCCAAAGGTTGAAGTCGCAGGTCCCACGTTATTGACATACTCGGTTAGCAAGCTTTGCTCATCCTCAATTTCAAGCCGTTTGATCGAAAGGCCGATCCGTCTTTCCACGCTGTTGATATTCATTACTTTGGCGGTGATGACATCGCCGACATTAAATCTGCCGATGGGTGTTTTCACCTTTTCATTACTGATTTCAGATACATGTACAAGTCCTTCTATTCCTTCTTCGAGTTCCACAAAAACCCCGAAATCTGTAAGGTTCGTCACCGTACCTGTTATCTCTTTCCCGACTTCATACCGTTCACCTACAGTTTTCCATGGGTCAATCTGCAACTGCTTTATCCCTAAAGAAAACCTTTCTTGATTTTTCTCAATATCAAGAACTATGGCTTGAATCACATCATTTTTCTTATATAACTCTGATGGATGTTTTATCCGTTTTGTCCAGGAGATATCGGAAATATGAACAAGGCCATCGATTCCTTCACCGATGCCGATAAAAAGACCGAAATCGGTGATGTTCTTGATCTTACCTTCAATAGTTGTACCTATCGGATACTTTTCACTAATGACGTCCCACGGATTTGGAACAACCTGCTTCATGCCAAGGGAAATCCGTCTGTTTTCAGGTTTGATGTCAAGCACCACAGCCTCAATTTCATCACCCACAGAAACGACTTTGGAAGGATGACGAACCTTTCGGGTCCATGACATTTCAGAAACATGAATCAGTCCTTCAACACCTTCCTCTAATTCAACAAATGCGCCATAATCTGTCAGACTGACAACCCTTCCAATAATACGGGAACCTACCGGATACTTTTCCGAAGCAGTTAGCCAGGGATCCTCAGTAAGTTGTTTCTTGCCCAATGAAACTCTCTCCTTTTCAAGGTCAAGATTAAGGACCTTTACAGTTATCTTATCACCTACTGAAAAAAGTTCTGAAGGGTGTTTAACTCGTCCCCATGAAATGTCTGTAATATGGAGCAGACCGTCCACACCACCAAGATCAACAAACACACCATATTCCGTGATATTCTTTATGACACCCTCGACAACTTTACCATTGTGGATGGAAGCTAAGGTTGAAGCTCGGACAGCCCTGCGGTCATCTTCAAGAATAACCCTTCTTGATAAAACGATATTGCTCCGTTTTCGATTATATTTTAGGATCTTGAAAGTAAATGTTTTTCCGACCATCTCATCGAGCTTGCGGATGGGACGCAAATCGGCCTGTGAACCGGGCAAAAAGGCCTGGACACCTATATCCACGGAAAAACCGCCTTTAACACGATTTATAATAACACCTTCAACGGTTTTCTCTTCGTCGTAGGATTTTTTAATATCTTCCCATACTTTGACCTTGTCTGCCTTTTCTTTGGAAAGGATAACACGTTCTTCTTCTTCATCCCACCATTCCACCATTACCTCAACAGTGTCATCGATATTGACGTTTAAATTTCCATCTTCATCCATGAATTCTTGTATGCGTATCTGTCCCTCTGATTTGTATCCGATGTCAACCAGTACATAATCTTTATCAACTGAAATTATCCGGCCGGTAACAACCGCCCCTTCAGTAAAACGCTTGAAGCTTTCTTCGTACATATCCATCAAGCTTTCCATATCTTCAGCAGGTTTGTTAACTTTTTCCTGGCTGTCACTCGTTTCTTGAACAGACTCTGATTCTTCACTCGGTTGTTGATTAGGTTCCGAATTGTCATCGGCTTCCCGGGTTTCCAGTGATGTGTCATCTGACTCCCGGACTTGCGCCGGAACGTCCTCTGGTTTCTGAACTTCTATCGGATCATCACTTTCATGCTGTAAATCATCGGACAGTGCAGCTTCAACAGGCGTATCGGTTTTCAATACTTCTTTTTCCGCAATATCCGTTTCATCTGATTGTTCTTCAACAAACTTATCAGACAATGTGGTTAATCTTACATCTTCGGTTGAGTCGTTTTTTTTTAAATTTTCCATTAAACAAAGTACCCCCTAGTCCAATTTATTTTGCTATAATCTATAAAATATAGCATAGCCAATTTTGATATCAGAGTAGTTTTTAAAAAACAATGATTATTTTATTCAACATATATTTCCAATGACACTCATCATCCGTTCAACAACATTTTGTGCAGAAAGATAGGTAGAATCTATTATAACAGCATTTTCCGCGGCTCTTAAGGGCGCCAAATTCCTGTTACTGTCATTTTTGTCCCGGCGTTTGATATCTTCTTCTACGTCCTTTAATGTTTGAGAAGTTTCCGATTTTAATTCTTGGTATCGTCTTAATGCCCTGGTTTTATGTGATGCATCCAGATAAAACTTCACATCAGCATCGGGGAACACCACGGTACCCATATCGCGTCCCTCAAACACAACGCCTTTCTCCCTGCCCAGATCCCTTTGCAACTCCAAAAGGAAATTTCTTACAACCGGTCTTGCAGAAGCTGCCGAGGCAAACATCGATATTTCAGACGTCCGAATTTTATCTGTGATATCCAAATTGTTTGATATCAGACGCAACCCTTTATCACCGTACACAAATATCATTTTCAGGGATCTTAAAATATTTTCAAGACCGGTGTCATCATCGGGATTTAGGCCCGATGACATCGCTTCCAAGGCAACACCTCTGTAGAGTGCACCCGTATCGATATACCTGTATTCCAGACGACCGGCCAATATTTTACTTACGGTTGTCTTGCCTGCCCCGGCCGGACCATCTATTGTGATAATTAGACGTTTCAAAATAAAAGCCTGGTATTATTTTAGGCTTTTCTCAAGAGCCTTGATAAACCTGACATTCTCTTCATAAAGTCCTGCATTGATTCTGATATAATTAGGATAACCATACGATCTCATTGACCTTACGATAACACCCTGCCTGAGCATCCTTTCATAAATTTCATCGGCGTCTTTGCAAACATCTATCAGGATAAAATTCGTCTGTGTTGGAAAATATTTTACTCCCAGCCTGTTCAGTGAATCATATAAAAAATCAAGACCTTGATGAATAAGTGTTATGACCTTTTCAAAAAAAACAGTATCTTCAAGCGCTGCGCAGGCGGCGGCCTGAGCCAGGGAATTGGTATTGAACGGCAGTCTAATCCTGTTTAACAGGCTTGCTATTTCATTCGGCATAACGCCATATCCAATACGAAGTCCGGCCAGACCATAGACTTTGGAGAAGGTTCGAAGCGCAACCAAAGGTTTAATATTATCAATATATTCAATGCTTTTAGCACAGTCTTGATCACGCACAAATTCAATATACGCTTCATCCACCACTACAATCACTTCTGGTGGAATCTTGTTCAGAAAATTTTCAAAATCTTTTTTTATAACAACTGTTCCAGTGGGATTGTTGGGATTGCACAGAAAAACCATGCGGGTTCTTGATGTAATCCTTTCTTTTATTCCTTCCAGATCAATTGAAAGCGACTTTAAGGGGACAAATATCGGTGCTGCACCGGCGCTACGAATCATTATTTCATACATCAGAAAGGAAGGATGTGGAAGAATTGCCTCATTACCCGACTGAAGTAACCCACAGGCAAGCATGCTTATAATTTCATCGGAACCGTTTCCCAAGACAATGTTCTGTGGTGATAAACCGAGATAATCGGAAATTTTTTGAATGAGATCATGACCGCTTCCGTCAGGATACCTGTTCAGTTTTTCAATGGCGTTTCTAATGGCTTTCACAGCCATGGGAGAAGGACCCAAAGGGTTTTCATTAGAAGCAAGTTTTATGGAATCAACAATACCATATTCCCTTTCAAGCTCTTCCAAGGGTTTTCCAGGAGCATATGGTTTTATCGATAAAATATAATCTGGAACAGACAATTTCATGTTTTAGGTGGTTAGTTTTAAGATTTTTGATTTTTGTGTCAAAATATTTTTATTGCTATATTTTCTCTATATGCAAAAAAATGACGATTTTCAATTGAATATTGACAATTTATGGAATGCTTACAATTTTAATATGTTTATCATCGAAATGTCGGAGCGAAACGACCAAAGAAATTGTTGATTGAATATTTAAGAGGAAAGCTAGCTGATATATGGATATGATTATTCAATTTTCAATTTTGTTTGGTTCCGGTTTATCCGAATTGCGGGTTTTGAAACTCAATTGGTTTGAGCAATTTTTTTTCCTTCTTCAAGAGCCGCTATATTTATGGGAATAAGCTTTTCTTTTGAAGAAAATTTTTCTTTAACGCAATTTCGTACCAATTCAAAATCCACTATTTTGCTGCGGGCAACAAAAGCGCCAAGTGCCACAATATTGGCCACTTTTATGCTTCCCAGGTCTTTTGCAATATCATTGGCCGCCACCAGGAGTTCGTCAACATCATCACGGCCCGAACCAATGTGGATTAATGAACTATTGATAACTACAACACCGTTTGGTTTTACTTTGGGCGCGAATTTTTCCAAAGAAGGATGATTCATGGCCACCAGATGCATAGGGTTTCTAATAATCGGAGAACCTATCGACCTGTCATTGATAACCACCAGACAATATGCGGTCCCGCCACGCATCTCCGGACCATAAGAAGGAACCCATGCCACCTCGTAACCTTCTTCCATTGCAGTGTGTGCTAGGATATTCCCTATCAACAGAATGCCCTGACCTCCAAAACCGGCAAACATCACTTCACGTTGCATTCAGTCCTCCTCAACCGTATCGGGTGTTTTGTATTCGCCCAGCTTAAAATAGGGGAGCATGTTGTCCTCGGCCCACTTTATGGCCTCCACCGGAGTTAGCCCCCAGTTGGTCGGGCATGTGCTTACCAGCTCCACAAGGCTGAAACATCGGCCTTCCAGTTGATACTGGAAAGCTTTTTTAATGGCTTTCTTGGCCCTGACAACATACTTTGGTTTCAGCACGGTCTGTCTTGTAATATATGCGGGTGTTTCTAAAGCAGATATGAGTTCAGCCATTTTGACCGGCATACCCACCTCTTCAACATTACGTCCCGCAGGAGAGGTCGTGGTTCGCTGGCCTTGCAATGTTGTCGGCGCCATCTGGCCTCCGGTCATTCCATAAACCGTGTTGTTAACAAAGATTGTCGTAAACTTTTCTCCCCGGTTGGCGGCATGTATAATTTCTCCCATTCCGATACTTGCCAGATCACCGTCACCCTGATAGGTAAAAACGATCAAGTCGGGCCGAACCCTTTTTATTCCCGTGGCCATTGCCGGTGCCCGTCCATGGGCCGCCTCTTGAAAATCGAAGGTAAAATAATTATAGGCCAAAACCGCACAGCCCACCGGTGCAATACCGACCGTCCGACCCCTGATTCCCAGTTCATCGATAACTTCGGCCACCAGACGGTGAATAATACCGTGTGTACAACCCGGGCAGTAATGAGTCGGCTGATCGGAAAGGGCTTCGGGTTTCTTAAATGTCTTTGCCATATATCTGCTCCTCATGCAATATGTGAATGAAGACTTAAGATTTCACATTCCACTTTAAAAAAAAGATTTGATTACATCGATGACTTCTTCCGGCGTGGGCACATCACCACCGGCTTTTCCATACCAGTGAACCGGACGCTTTCCCTGAACGCTCCGTTCCACATCTTCAACCATCTGCCCCATGTTCAGCTCAATACTAAATACAACCTTGCAGCTTTCTTTTAAAGCCGCCTGCTTTATCGGCCCTTCGGGAAAGGGAAAGAGGGTCTGGGGTCTTATCATGGCCGTCTCGAAACCCTGGGCTTTTAAATTATCAATGACGGTTCTGCAAACTCTGCTCATGGTACCAAAACTGACGATAAGCGCCTGGTAATCCGTATCCACGTTATAAGATTCGTATAGAACCTCTTCTTGCTTCATGCGATCATACTTTGCCTTTAAGAGTATATTATGATCTTCCAGAAGTTCCGCATTCAAAAATAATGATTTGACCAAATTTGGCTTATTGCTTTTGCGAGTATCCATACCGTTTGTGGCCCAGTCATCCTTATTGCTCGGTTCGGATTTGAGGTGCTCCGGAAATTCAACCGGTTCCATCATCTGTCCGATCAAACCGTCACCTAAAATCATCACAGGGTTTCGATATTTTTCCGCCAGAGGAAATGCCATCATGACCATCTCAACCGCTTCCTGGACACTTGCCGGCGCCATGACAAGCAACCGGTAATCCCCATGCCCCCCCCCTTTTGTAGCCTGGAAATAATCTGCCTGGGAAGGGAGAATCCCACCCAGCCCGGGACCGCCGCGGACAATGTTAACAAAAACAACCGGGCACTGGGCAGATGAGATATAACTGATGGCTTCACTCATCAGGCTTATACCCGGACTCGATGACGTGGTAAAAACCCGGGCGCCGCATCCCGCAGCACCAAAAAGCATGTTCCCGACGGCGATTTCACTTTCTCCCTGTAAAAATACGCCGCCCACTTCCGGCATGCGGCGGGAAAGGTATTCCGCAACTTCAGATTGAGGGGTAATGGGATAGGCAAAGTAATTCAGGCATCCAGCCCTGATTGCAGCCTCTCCGATCGCTTCATTTCCCTTCATTAATATTTTGCCCATTTTTTTCCTCCGTTTATTCTTGATCTGCTTTTTCTTCAACAACTTTGGTTATACTTATCGCTACATCAGGGCACATGATGCAGCATGTTGTACAGAAGATGCAGTCTTCAGGGTGTGCCTGATACGCAGGAAAATAACCCATAGAATTAACTTGCTCGGAAATTTCCAGGACATTTTTTGGGCAAATGCTGACACACAGTCCGCATCCTTTGCATAATTCATTATCAATCATATGTTTATATGCCATACACTCTGACTCCTCTTTAATTATAATCTAAACGATGATGAACTCGATTATATAAGGCCCTTCGGGTGAAAATTAATGAATAAAAAAGATCATCATCCGACCTGCCCGCTCGTGCCTCGCAGTGGCAGGCGGGTTTAATATTTGGGTAAAAACTAGGATTATGTGATTTTGTCTAAACCCCCTCCAATTAAGCCGTTAAGCCGTTTAAAAAATCTCATTAATTTTCATGCAAAATTCAGGTAAGAATCTCCTTTTTTAGACACAGATTGTTAAGATTTTCAAATTTATAAATAATATTATCTATGCATGTCTGTGAAAATCAGTGTCCTATTTAACCTGATAAATTTACTATCTAAAAGCTTTCCAACAGCTTATTTTTTCAACTGGACCGCCTTTTTCCACGGCGGAACAAGTTGTCTTTCTATAGGCAAGACCGGACAGGAAAATTGATTAACATCTATTTCAGACAAAAGTTCTGCCGATGCCGTGATAAACTCAAGGGGTAACCGGTTCTGGTCAGACAATGCCTTAACAAAATCATATCCCTTATATATATGTTCTACTGTGGTTTCATCTATCAGATTTGCATTGCCAACGATACCGGTTATGGACATCTTGGAAGCCTTTTCAATCTGATCGCGTATTCTTAAACAACCGGCTGCCGTTTCCGTAAAGGGCCGATGCGGATTCACAACCTGGAGCATACGCACACGCTTTTTCCGAAATGCATCTGCGAGGCTTGCGAGGACAGTGGCACCTACGTCATTGCCTCCTGTGTCTATCAGTGTCAGCTGGCTCGGCCGGCGGATTAGACCGGCTATGGCAGGGCTTAAAATAGGCAGATCTGCCTGAAGATATTTTTCCGGGGGTAGAACCACCTCAATGCCCAGTTCAGCAAGGAGTTTCCTTGCCTCCCGGGTTCTAAAGTAGGGGTTAACAAGGTCAAGATCCGCTATGCGAACGTCTATACCTGAGCGCTTCCGATTAACTGCAAGATTTACGGCAACCTCGGTCTTTCCGCTGCCGAAGTTGCCTACAATTATTACAATCCCTTTAATATGTTCCACTTTATCAAATCCGACCAACATCCCTTTGCCAAAAAAATTAGCTGCGTTGTATTTTTATTTTATTCCGGTGTCAAGTTATAAAATCGTTTCGAGATTTTATACAACGCTCCTGCACCACTTAGCGCCCGAACGAAAACTAGGATCAAGGAAGACGAAAATTTAAACCACCCCAGTAGATCTGCCGGACCTACGGGGCAGAAATACGGGGGGTGTAAATTAAAACCGTTGGTAAACGCTTATCCTTGCATATTGACAAACCGTGGCTCCGAACCTTTTTTTAAATGTCAGGTTTCAGATGTTAGGATTAAGGGGAAAACGAGGTGACCAATAGCAATTATATGGTCGTGGAGGAACTTGAGGTCTATAAAAAACTGAACATGGTTCCTGACACCTGAACCCAAATAGCCATCGCAATCTTAGCAAACAACAGTCTTGATTTACACCCACAGTAAACTTGACCTATTTTTTTCCCTAAGGAATGTCACAGGTTCAAAAGTTCCCCGGTGAAAGGGAAGTTTGCCCTTATGATATTCGAAAATACAATGTGCTTAAAATAATATCGAGCTTTGATGAGTATTCACAAATACCATATTGAGGTGGTTTGAATTGAAGGTTAAAGGCAGAAATTTTAAATTGCGTACACAAACAATTTTTTAAAGTTACCCGAACTTTTTAGGGTTTTGATTTACCATAAGAAAAATAGTAGCTTTAAGCCCAAATGCGATTATTCGTGCGTGAAGCATTTTTCTTTCGGCCCTTATTCGTTCCTGAAAATTGGCGATGAGGCTTCTTTTGCTCCTGCGGACTGTTTTTACGAAGGAATGCCGGGGGGGTGTAATCAAAGGCTGACAAGGTTCGTTGCTCGATCTTAAAACCGATGATTCGATTGATGGCACGAACCATATCGCGATCGTCTCCGGTAATAAAGGTGAAAGCTTCGCCACTGTGAGTGGCGCGCCCGGTCCGACCGATACGATGAATGTATGCTTCGGGAGTTGAAGGGATATCGTAGTTAATGACATGCGAGATTCGGGTTACATCAATTCCACGAGCGGCGATATCGGTGGCCACCAGGATCTGAAAAGTCCCATCCCGAAAGCCGTCCAACGCAGCCTGTCGTTTTCCCTGGGAAAGGTTTCCCTGTAGCGCGGCTGACCGGTAGCCGGCAACAGCTAGTTTCCTTCCCAGGTTCTTGGCTCGGTGTTTGGTTCGTGTAAAGACCAGAACCGACTTGATAGGGGTGGTGCCCAACAGATTTAACAAAAGCGCTGTTTTCAGATGCTGGGAAACCGGGTAGAGCGCATGGCTGACAGTGTCCGCAGGTGCGGTCGTTCCTATCTGTACAGTAACTGGATTTCGTAGGATCTCCTTGGCCAGGTGTCGTATTTCGCTGGGCATGGTAGCCGAGAAAAGCAGCGTCTGGCGCGCTTGTGGAAGATGCGTCAAAATTCTTCTGATATCGGGGAGAAATCCCATATCGAACAACTGGTCAGCTTCGTCTATTACCAGGACTTTCAGTTGGGAAAAATCTACGGTATGACGACCGATATGGTCAAGAAGCCTGCCGGGGCAGGCAACGATAATATCGGCGCGCTTCAGTCTCTGAATCTGCGGGTTAATACCCACGCCACCGTAAACCGCAATGCTTTTAAGGCGGGTTTTGCGCCCCAGGATTTCGATAGTCTGGTGAATCTGTTCGGCCAATTCCCGGGTGGGGGCCAATATCAGGGCACGGGGGCAACCGCCTTTGTTCCCCCTCAGACGATTCAAGATCGGCAGGACGAATGCCGCAGTTTTACCGGTTCCGGTTTGGGCCAGCCCCATCACATCGCAACCCTTCAGGATCGGCGGGATTGCCTGAGCCTGAATCAGAGTCGGGATTACATAACCCGCCTCTAAAACACCAGCCGCAACCAAGGGATGAAAATTAAATGCTTCAAAGTTCAATATATACCTTCTTTCTGTGTTCCAATAAAAAAAGCCCCGGAGTTATTCCGGGGCTTACGCATATTTTTTGATTGACAACCAGGAACACTAATATTGAAAAAACGATATAGGTTGCAGAAGTGTTTGTCAAGCTTATTCGTAAAATTGATGACAAACGAGTGGTGACCATTGGCTAACTATTGTCCATCTATAACTAGTTTTTTTCCCCAACCCGCCAAAGGCGGACAAGTCTTTGCGCCTGTCCCGTAGGTCCGGTAGATCGTGCTGGGGCGGTTATTTTTTTTCGCATGCCCCTCCGGGGCGTAGGCTTGATCTTGAACTAAAATCCTCATTTATGGATGGGCACTAACTATTTTCATTTCATCAATAATAGCTGTTGACAGATCTTGATGAAATCATGTAATAATTATTTATATTATATTTTTGAAGGTTTCTTATTATATATCAGAGATATTTTCCTTCTGGAAATATTCCTCAATTTCTTACCATTGGTTGTTGTAAAGTTTCTTCCCAGTCCAACTTCCTCTATTTTATTTAAATAAGGGGAATGATTCTATTCTTTTGAGGAACCAGTTTTCAACATAAAAAATAACTTAGGGTTCACGAAGAAATAACTTTACATTTTCAGGAGTCGAGGCGCCCGCATGGCAAGGCGCGAGGAGGGCGAATAGCAAGCTATTTAACCGACGAGCAACGCAGCCAGGCGGGATGGATCGGCGCATCAAAATGTGAAGTTATTTTTGAGCGAGCCCTTAACCTTTCAGCCGGACATTTAAAACCATTTAGTTTTTTTAACTGTTCGTGGATTGTAGGGGGCAAAATTGTGGATAAGTGCCCAGCCT
>CAZKDT010000030.1:0-13313 GCA_964551515.1 uncultured Desulfobacteraceae bacterium
TCTTAAAAATTTTCAACGTCGCAAACTGGAGGATGCCACTTTGACAAATGGATTATTCCTTCAGATAGAAACCGTCCCGCAGATTAAGCAGGACTTAATTGATTAAATATATAATAATCTTTATTTAGAGAGAAAGCAAGCTAAATATATGTTTTTTTTTTTAAAAAGTGAAAACATGCATTTAAACGTGCAAAAACGAAATGTTACGCGAACAATGTGTAAGTTCTCAATAAATTATGGAGCCAACGGGTGATAAAATGTGAAAGGTCTGGCTGTTTGAGCATGTTAGTGAGCCTTAAGAAAAAACAACGAATAAGATCATTCATCTTTTAAATATATGATGTTGCGTTTAAACAGTTGCTATTAAAGGATTGCCACCTGTTTTTTCTTTAGGCTCACTTATATTCGAGTTCCAGACATTTTACATTTTATTCTAACATAGAAACCCTGGCCCCTTGGGCTGATCTTTACCCACACTTGACACCGGGGGTTAAGGACCAGACTGTAGCGGATGAGGAGGATCTTGATTCGTAAGAATAGCATACATTTCAGTTGCAGTATCCAGGCGCTGAATACCGCGCCAAAGAGTCTGAGTGCCAGGGGGGCGTCGCTTTTTCTCCCAAGATGTCCTCCCATTGCACCAACCATAAGCATTGCTTCCCCCAATGTGGGCGGCTTTTCCGGAGCAATCGGTGTTTTTTGGGCATAGGAGCAGAGTGCTTTTCATTCTATATCCTTGAAGAAGATGGTGCAGGGTACTTCCGGAGTTTCACGGCCGAGCATCGTCAGGTGATATATTCGCCACGCCACAACCATGTCAACACCAAGACAGGCCTCAATACGATCGGCTGTGCTGAGTTGGCAGTCTTTTATCCGACAGCCACTTTTCAAGGTGCGATGATAAACCTCTATCCCCCAACGACCAGAATACCATTCGACACGCTTTGTTGCATCACTGAAGTCCGTAACTTCCGCTGTCGTCAAAGGCATCCATTCAATTGCAGATGGGACTTCTTTTGGCCCCGCTTGCTCCTGAACATATACCGTCCATACCTGTACAGAGGGATAAGATCGACAACTGCCCGGGGGGATTCAACTCAATTTCTTCAAAACGAATATCAACGTAAGTATCACGCGCTTTGCGCGATCCGCTACGAGGGACATGGATTTTAAGTGCGCCGCGCACTTCAGCTTTGGCCATAAAATCCCACAAGGGAGGAGTCAAAACAACATCCATGGTTATTTTCTCATTTTGAAAAAAAACGATAGGCACCTATGGTTCGGGCTCTGCTGCCGCAGGCCTCGCTCATATTGGCTTGTGGACGGTTATAAAAATCCCGAGCAACAGTATACAACCGTTGCTTCAAACGGGTATCATACAAGCGCGCCGTACCGAACTCCTCTTCGGCCCAGTGTGCTGGCTCCTGGATAGGTGGCATATCTCCCAATCGAATTGGCGGCGAAGCACAAAGTGTTTCTTGCCAGTGGGAACAAAGATAGTAAAGAAAAATCTTTTTGGGAACACCGTCTCTACGTCCAGCCGTATTACCAATGTAATTCCAATTGGCGGCTTTATAGCACGTACCGTTAAAATATGTTGGGTTAACAAATGGTTCCACGATAACAGGCCGAACATGGTAGCGTTGTTCGCAGTCGCGATTAAGACGGCGAAGTACCAACGACAACACATGAGAAGCAAGATTTTTGACCCTGACTGTTGGCACAATCAAAAATCGATTATTGCAGACAACTCTATTAAGATTTGTCCGTCGGGCACTCTCAGTCCACCCGATGTGTTGATCACGAGCTTTGAGCGCCCAAGCTGCCGAACTGAAAGAAAGTCCACCCAGAATCCCGTAAATCGAACTTTTGACCAAATATCTGATTTGAGCACCACACATAGGACCACTGCCAAGACAATGGTAGTGGTCCATAAGTGCAAACCAAATCTTGGATTGCTTTACATACTGGCATGACTGAACTTCAATGCCTGTGCCACGGTGGACCCAATACTTGAACCAATCTGTACAATCGGCCCCTCCCGACCCACTGAACCACCGGATCCGATACACACTGCCGAAGCCATAATTTTGACAAATGCCACCCGCTTTCGAATTTGACCGTCTCGCAATACAATGGCTTCCATAAACTCTGGAACACCATGCCCCCTGGCTTCTCGGGCTCCGAAATGCACGTCTAAACCCACAACCAGACCACCCAGCGCCGGCATTCCGATGAGTATGTAAAACGGCGTATCTTGGGCAAACATCAGGATATCTGAAGAATTGTGGTAAAACAGATACTGCATTAACTTGATGATGAACCTAAATAAAACAGCACCATAGCCGCCCAGGATTCCGATGACAATGGCAATGAGCAGCATGGAAATTTGGCTGTCTGTAACGGAAAATCTGGAAGTTTAAAACGCTGCATTAGTGAATTTTTCATAGCATATTGGGCGTTGTAAGTTGCATTTGTATTACTCCAACTTGTGTTTTATTGCCACGACCAAAACTGTCTGAATTAACAAAAATATTGACGATATGTTTCGATGTCAGAAAATCAGGCTCTTTATAACTTGACGAGATTACAGTCGGATCAGCCGCTATCGCTTGGTGATATGGTAATATGATATCATAAAAATTATGCCCTGCTTCTTTCTTGGAATATCTTGTTAGTCTATCAACCATTCACAACAATAATTAATTTGGAGATATCATATTTTGATGGCATCATATCAAGTAAGTTTCATTTTTAACCGTTGTCAAATCATCTCAATACATGGACACTATCTAAATAAACGAGCATGCCTGAAAACTGTTCAGAAAAGAAAAAGGGCCATGGCCTCTCTCTACCATAACCATTAATTTTTGGGTGCACCTGGGGTGTGTTTGCCCTTGACAATTTATTATAATTTATTACGATTCATTAAACGTAAGTCCTTGAATACAGTATAAACAATTGTAAACATTACATATCAATTCAAATTGGCAGTCATGAGGTCGACGGTTCGATCCTGTTCAGCTTCACCAAATATATAACAAAGGTTGGTCTATGGGACCGGCCTTTTTTTATTTCTATTTTGTATTGTCACAGATGCCCTTCTGCACTTGACATTGCAACTGTATTGACTTAAAAAACCATGATCTTTTAATAAACAGTCTAAATCGGACTTTTTACGAATTCATCAAACATACGGTGATGCTGAACCATTTGAACCTTAAAACTGAATTGTGCAAGATTCAGGTATAAAATCATTAGATGTTACATCATGATTACAAAGCGCCATGTATTATACGCTGTTTTAGCTATTATTGCGTTTAGCGTTGTGTTCATGGCATTATTGAATATGTCCTTAAAAGCGTTGGCTGAGGATCAGTTTGAGCAAAACGTCAAAATAACGGACACACAATATTCGGATAAATTGGTTGTTCATCTCTATTTTTCTGATAAGAACAATTCATTTCTGACAGCAGAAGAAAGGACTCTTGTTCATTCTGACAATCCCGCCGATTTTGCTAAAATTATTATCGATGCCTTGATAGATGGTCCAATGAAAGGGCTTATGAGGACAATTCCCCCAGGTACAACCATCAGGGCACTCTATGTTACGCGGGACGGAATAGCTTATGTGGATATATCAAATACAATAAAAGATTCTTACCCTGGTGGAATAAAAACAGAACTTTTTACGATATACTCTATTGTTAATTCATTAATATTGAATATCCCTGAAATCGATGCCGTAAAAATATTGGTCGGGGGACGCGAGGCTATGACCTTAGCCGGTCATATTGATCTTAGTTTTCCCTTTAAAGCGAACATGCTTTTGATACGATGAAAAAAAAGATTCACATCCAAAATATACGGAATATCGGAATCATAGCCCATATTGATGCCGGCAAAACAACGGTAACTGAGCGGATACTTTACTATACGGGTCGTTCCCATAAAATCGGCGAGGTTCATGACGGTGAAGCGATAATGGACTGGATGCCTGATGAGCAGGAACGGGGTATTACAATCACCTCTGCTGTTACTACATGTCAGTGGAGGGGAAACGATATCCAGATAATAGATACGCCGGGACATGTAGATTTTACAATCGAAGTAGAACGTTCATTGAGGGTTCTTGACGGAGCTATCGGAGTCTTTTGTGCGGTTGGCGGTGTGGAACCCCAGTCGGAAACCGTATGGCGACAGGCAGACAAATATCACGTCCCCAAAATTGCCTTTATCAATAAACTGGACCGAGTCGGCGCAAGTTTTTTTAAAACCATTGAAATGATGAAAGACAGACTCCATGCCAACCCTCTTATGTTACAATTTCCGGTGGGATCGGAAGATGACTTTGCCGGTGTTATCGATTTGATCCATATGAAACAGATACTCTGGGAAGATGATGCCCTGGGAGAAACATACCTAACCCAAGAAATACCCTTTGATTCTCTTGAAACTGCCGAAAAATATCGCGACAAACTTATTGAAACCATCGCTGAAGTTGATGATGATATTATGGAGGATTATTTATCAGAAGCCCCGATTTCAACGGAAAGCCTGCTTGCCGCCATACGAAGAGCAACCATAGATCTGAAACTGGTACCGGTACTTTGCGGTAGCGCACTGAGAAATAAAGGCATACAACCCCTGCTTAACGCCATTGTGGATTTCCTTCCCAGTCCCGTGGATGTCCCGCCCATAAAAGGGGTGCATCCTGAAACCGGTGAAATTATTCAATGCAAAGCCCAAGACACCGCCCCCCTTGTCGCACTTATATTTAAAGTAGCCATGATCGAAGGACGCAAACTTTCCTATGTCAGAATCTACAGCGGAAAGATGCAAACCAAAGAAACCACCTATAACCCTTCCCGTAAAATAAATGAAAAACTTTCCCGCATCTTAAGGATGCATGCCAACAAGAGAGAACGGATCGACTCCGCCGATGCCGGGAGCATTGTGGGGGTTGTGGGATTAAAAGAATCCTCTACCGGGGAAACGTTGTGTTCCATTGATCACCCGGTTTTACTGGAAAAAATGGAGTTTTACGAACCGGTCATTTCCATTGCAATAGAGCCTAAAACACATGCCGACCAGGAAAAACTGGATCAGGTATTCGAAAAATTTATGGCCGAAGATCCCACTCTGAAAATTAAAAAGGATGAAGACACCGGTCAATCCATTTTGTCCGGTATGGGTGAACTTCATCTTGAAGTCATTATCAGTCGCATGCAGCGTGAATTTAATACCAACGTAAATGTGGGAAAACCACAGGTTGTTTATAGGGAAACCATTGAAAAAGAAGGTGAGGGGACGGCTGTATTTGACAAGGAAATTGCAGGACAGCGTCACTTTGCCAAAGTTACGCTAAAATTAACACCATTAGAGCGCGGCAGTCAAAACAGCTTCATATCTGAAATCGACGAGGAAACAATACCGGACAATTTTATTCCCGCCATTGAAAGAGGGGTCATGGAATCTTTGGAAAGCGGGGCCTTAATGGGCTATCCTGTGGTCGATGTTAAAGCTATCCTCACAGGAGGGACATTTAAGGAATCCCTGGGCACGGAATTGGCTTATACGGTCAGTGCATCCATGGCATGCAAAACAGCCTTTGCCCACGGTGAACCGTTTCTTTTAGATCCCATTATGAATGTTGAGATTTTTGTTCCTGAAAATTTCATGGGAGATGTCATCGGGGATCTTAATTCCCGCAACGGGAAAATTGAATCCATAGAGCATAAAATAGAAGCAGTAGTTATCAAGGCAATTGTTCCTCTGGAACGTATGTTCGGTTACTCAACCTCATTACGATCAGCTACCCAGGGCCGAGCGACTTTTACCATGCAGTTCTCTCATTTTGATCGTAGTTGACAGCACCGTAACAGGTCCGAAAGTCCTCTATGACGATTCCTTTTTTCCACGGATCTCTTTTAGCATTTCCTTGATTTTTTTCCTTTTATCCGGATCACTTATATTATCCAGAGCCCTTTTCAAGTGGAACAACGCATTTTTAAAATCATTTTTTTCCTTGTAATAAATTCCCAGGCAATAATGAGCTTCATCCAACCTGCCCAGCTTGCCATAGGTTTCACCAAGGGAATAAAAAGCCCGGGGATAATCATATTTTTTTGCGATGAGTTCTTCAAATGTAACTGCTGCCTCCTTTAAACGTCCAAGCTCCATCTGTGTGCGCCCAAGATAAAAAAGTATTTCAGGATCGTCAGGGGAAACGCTTTCAGCGCTTTTCAGGATATTTAATGATTCCTGATACTGGCCGTCAAAAAAATAAATTCTGCCGAAGTCTTTCAACATATACGGATCAAAAGCCTTTTTCCCCAGTGCTTTTTTAAGGTGAATGATGGCATTTTCCCGATCGCCAGTTCTATCCAGGATCAGCGCGTATCCGTATTGTGCCAAAAGATCTTCAGGGTGGTTTTTAACTTCCGACGTAAACTTTCTTAATGCAACATTTTTGTCCCCATAAACAGCAACAATTCGGGTATGAACCCTTTCAAAATTATAAGAGTCAATGTGTGTATTTGTTTTTTTGTTTTGTTCAAGCCAGGTGTCAATATTGAACATTCGTTCCTCTGTGCCAGGGTGTGTGCTGAGATAAGTGGGGATCTGATCCGGACCGAACCATCGTTTGCTCCTAAGTTTTTGCAGCATCGAAAGTAACCCTTTTCCACTATACCCTGTTTTGGTCAGACATATGAGCCCGATCTGGTCCGCCTGGAACTCATCCTCACGGCTGTATGAAAGTTCGAGTGATTGACCGGCGGCTGCAGACCCAATAGTTAGCGCATTTGCCGCCTCTGCCGATCCTCCGACTCCGAGCAATATACCGGCCGCAATTCCGGCAAGCGTTGCGATTCCTATCTTTTGTGCTCTTTCTATCTTTTGGGAAATATGGCGGCACACAACATGGGCAATTTCATGGGAAAGTATCCCGGCCAACTCTTCTTCATCTTCCATAGCTTCCAGCAGGCCGCTGTTCACAAAAACATGACCCGCCGGGGTTGCAAAGGCATTACACTCATCATTTTTTATTACATAAAAATGATAATCAAACGGCTGTGGCGGAAGGGCCGAAACAATTTTATGACCTATTTCATTAATATAGTTGACAATCATAGAATCATTAATAAGCTCATAATGTGTTTTAATGATCTTCATAACTTTACGCGACATTTCTTCTTCTTCTTGTATGGTAATACACAGCCCCCCTTTAGGAGCAAAAATGCCGACAATAACGATCAAAGCGGAACAGAGCAAAAGTGATTTCCTGACAAATTTCATGTATACCTCATAAATGAGAGTAGGTTGTATTTGCTGTTCAGTGCTTGGCGATTTCATAGCTGCTCCTTAAGTATACTTATTAAATATATTGATTTTTATTCAATCGTCAATACCTATATTCTTTCATGCTTTTCAAACTTAATGTTTTATGGTAAAGTTTTTGAATATGACGCATATTATATGTATAGCTAACCAGAAAGGTGGCGTGGGCAAAACTACTACAGCAGTAAATCTGTCAGCAGCACTGGCGGTTTCTGAAAAAAGAACGCTCCTTGTAGATTGTGATCCCCAGGGCAATGCGACCACCGGTCTCGGTTTTGACAAAAAAAATATTTATCATACATTATACCACGGTATGATTGGTCAAGTTGCCCCTAAGAATCTGGTTTTGAACAGCGACATAGAAACCTTAAAAATTATTCCCTCAAGGGTGGAGCTTATCGGTTTTGAAGTTGAAATGATATCGAAACCGAAACGTGAAATGATTTTAAAGAAACTTTTAGCCCAACTTGCGGATTTATTTGAATACATTATAATAGACTGCCCGCCCTCATTAAGTCTTCTGACAATAAACGCTTTGACCGCGGCCGATTATATGATTATTCCCCTTCAGTGCGAATTTTATGCGCTGGAAGGCCTGGGTCAGCTTTTGCAGACAATGAAACGGATCAAGTATAACCTGAATCCGAAACTGAAAATTGCCGGCATTCTTCTTACCATGTTTGATAAAAGAACGAACCTGTCCCACCAGGTTGCTGAAGATGCTGAAAAATATTTCAAACACCTGGTATTCAAGACCATAGTTCCCAGAAATGTGAGGTTGGGTGAAGCCCCAAGTTTTGGAAAGCCGGTTTTGCTGTATGATGCCACTTCCCCAGGGGCACAAAGCTACTTTAATCTGGCAAAAGAGATAATGAGCAACGAATTCCGCCGCTCAATTTGATAGAATAAAGATTGATGAACTCGTAAAAAGTCCGATTTAGACGGTTTCGTAAAAAGTTCAAATTCAAGGCGTACAAATTTAGTAACCATGGTGAGTACTTATCGTACGTTGAAGTAGCTTCTCAATAAGTTCTGGTGTAATAAATGATCATATTGAGCCGAATCCATAATTTATTGAGATGTTACACGTTGAATGATTGCGAAATGCAGCACAACACAGAAATTGGACTTTTTCCGAGACCGTCAAGATTATTTGTCATAGTTGTTATCTTCAATTATAAGCAACTGTATTCACGTATTAAATCAATATGAAAACAAAAAAAAAGAAAACAAAAAAAAATGTTTTGGGAAAAGGTCTTAACGCCCTGTTTCCTGATATCGAATATGTTGAAAGCATATCAAAAGAATATTTTTCGTGTGATATCGAACTGATCCATCCGAATCGTTATCAGCCCCGCTTGCAGTTTTCCGAAGATCAACTTGAGGGAATGGCCCGCTCAATTAAAGAACATGGAATCATACAGCCCCTTTTGGTTAGAGAGGATGGTAACGGTTATGAGCTTGTCACAGGTGAAAGACGCCTGCGTGCCGCAAAAAAGGCCGGACTTGACCAGGTTCCGGTCATTGTCAAAAACATTACGGATACAGATCTTCTGGAAATGTCCATTGTTGAAAATATACAACGAGAAGATTTAAATCCCCTGGAAGAGGCTGAGGCTTACCACCAGCTTATTACCAAATTCGATCTTACCCAGAATCAGGCCGCAACGCGCGTAGGAAAGAGCAGATCTGCCGTGGCCAATTTTTTAAGGCTTCGGCAGTTACCCGAACAAATCAAGGCCAGCATAATGGATGGCATTCTGAATATGGGGCATGCACGGGCGTTGCTGGGTGCTTCGAATTCAGCCCAGCAAAATGTGGCATGGCGGACCGTTGTTGCCAAAGGACTATCGGTCAGGGAAACGGAAAGTCTGATTAACCGTTTAAAAGCAGAAAAGAAAAAACCGAAAAAGCCTTCCATAAGTTCGGAACAAAGATATATTTTAAGCCTGGCGGATGATCTTTCCCGTCGTTTTGGAACCAAGGTTCAGATCAAAAGAAGCGGACAAAAGGGGAAAGTTGAAATCGCATTTTACAATAATGACGACTTTGACCGGTTGTTAAATCTTCTGAAGCAGATATAATGTCTATTCATATCATAATCGACGGCTACAATCTGATACGTCAGTCCAGTTCGTTAAGCAGCTTTGATCAACAGGATATTCAACTCGGCAGGGAAGCACTTCTCAAAACCCTTGAAACATACAAAAGAGTAAAACGCCATAAAATTACGGTGGTTTTTGACGGGACCAACGCGCCTCCCTTTGCGCTGCACAAAGACCGGATAAAAGGGATAAGGATTAAGTTTTCCCGGGCCGGAGAATCTGCCGATATTGTAATTAAAAAGATGGCGGATAGAGAAAGAGAAAAGGCCCTGGTTGTGAGTTCTGATCTGGATATTGTAAATTTCGCAGCTTCCACGGGGGCGGCCACAATAAGCTCTCCTGAGTTTGAAGAGAAGATCACAATGGCTGTTTATATGGATACGAAGGGGATTGAGGATCAAGACCATGGCGGCTGGACCCCCACAACAAAAAAGAAGGGCCCCAGCAAACGACTTTCAAAAAGAAAACGACGTAACAGGATTAAAACAAGAAAGCTTTAGTTAGGGTTCATCCATAAATGACTATTTTTCACAATCTATGCGGCTGTTCCGTGAAATGCGTAGCCTATTTCTCTGGGGTCAGATTCGGATTTTAATTGTCGAAATACTTCAATGTATTCCTGTGGTTAAAAACCTTATCTGTAAGTTCTCAATAAATTATGGATTTGGCTCAATATTACCATTTGATACACCAGAAGTTATTGAGAAGTTACCCTTATCTTCCTTGACTTTGTAAAAATTATCTCATTTCTGGATGGACACTAGTTAAAGAATACCGGACAAACAGATTGTCGTTTTCATTGACCTTGATTCCATTATCTGGTATCTGACAATCATACAATGATTCTGAACATTTTTCAGACATTTTCGTAAGTTCTCAATAAATTATGGATTTGGCTCAATATTACCTTTTAAGACACCAGAACTTATTGAGATGTTACACATTTTCAGCATGAACACAACAAACAAAAAAACAGAGCCGCATCTTATCTGTGTAATAGACGGGCAGGGTGGGGGAATCGGCAGCGCGGTAATTAAAAAACTAAAAGATCTGTTCGGAGAAACCGTTGAAATTATCGCTTTAGGGACTAATGCCATTGCGACGTCTCAAATGCTTAAAGCCAAAGCCAATCGTGGGGCCACCGGAGAAAATGCAATAGTTCAAACCGCCGGGAAGGTCGATATTATCATTGGTACTCTATCTATTATAATGGCACATTCCATGACGGGAGAAGTGACGCCGAAAATGGCGGAGGCAGTGGCAGGGTGCCGGGCTAAAAAACTGCTTATACCGCTTACCCAGGAAAATGTTGAAATTGTAGGAATATCTCCAATTCCGCTTCCCCATCTTATCGAGGCTCTTATTCAGGAAAATTTAAAAAACTTTTTTGAGCTACCCTAATCCGAGTAAGACATAACTAAAAAAATAAGTTTATCTCAACGATACGAAAAAGGAAAATGTACCATGTGTGAAGCAAATGCATATCTGATTCAAGAAAATGAGAAAAAACTGGTTATGGAGGCTGTTGATACGGTCGAACCTGAAGGTGACGGCATCAGACTCGTGAGTATATTTGGAGATCAGAAATTTCTTAAAGTCCACATTCATTCACTCTCTCTTGTGGACCACAAAATATTTCTTAAAGCGTAAAACTTACTTTTCACGGGTTCAAATATTAAGGATTCAAAGGTTAACTGTTAAGGTAGTTAAAGACTTTGATTTTGAGTCCAATGCAGAATTCATGCTAACCTTAGGGCTCACTCAAAAACAACTTCACATTTTGAATGCCGATGCATATTGCCTGGCTGCGTTACGAAAACCCGAAATTTGCTTGATATTCTTTAAGTTTTTGCGCCTTGTCAGCCGAGCGCCTCAACTGCCAAAATTTCAAACTTATTTTTTCGTGAATCCTTAAGATTCGCCGAGCGAATTTGCACTGATATTAAAAGTAATATGGTGTAGATGAAAATACTGTTAGCAAAGACCGCCGGTTTCTGCATGGGAGTACGCAGAGCCGTTGAAATGGTTCTGGATGCCCCGACCAAATACGAAAATTCTATCTGGACTTATGGACCTCTTATACACAATCCCCAGGTTCTGAAGCTTTTGGAAGAAAAAGGAATATCTGTTTTAAATAATATCCCCGACCACGGATCTGGTACAGTCCTGATCAGGGCCCACGGCGTTCCTCCCGAAACCAAGAAAGATCTTGAAAAGAGCGGTTTCAAAATTGTTGATTCCACCTGCCCGAGAGTTATCAAAGTTCAGACCATCATTCGGGAACATGCAAAACAAGATTATGCATCCATTATTATCGGCGACAAGAATCATCCAGAGGTCATCGGATTGCTTGGTTACGCAAAGGGAAAAGGGTATGCTGTCGACAATATAAACGACCTTGATTCCCTTCCACCTTTTAACAGGGCTATTATTGTTGCACAGACCACCCAGAACACGTTTTTTTTTGAAAAAGTAAAAAACTGGGCGGCCCAAAAATTCCCCCACTATAAGATTTTTGATACTATTTGTGATTCAACAGCCCGTCGCCAGGCTGAGGTGCATCGGTTGGCGAATTTAGTGGATGCTGTCATTGTCGTGGGAGGCCATAACAGCGGGAATACGAAGCGGCTTGCCGAAATTGCAAGACAAACCGGAAAACCCACGTATCATATTGAAACAGAATCCGAGCTCGATTTAGACGCACTTTCTTCAATCCGGCACATAGGAATAACCGCCGGTGCTTCTACACCGAACTGGATAATAAAAAGAATCTATAGAACGATAGAAACCATTCCTTTTAAAAAGGGAAAAAGTTGGCGCAGTATCATTTTTGCCATTCAGCGGTCACTTCTTCTAACAAATATCTATGTAGCTATGGGAGCCGGATGTTTGTGTTATGCCTGCACAAAACTTCAGAAAATTACGAACTATTTGCCCAATGTCTTTATGGCCATGCTTTACGTTCAGTCCATGCATATTCTCAACAATCTTATCGGCACAACGGCAGACCGATACAATGATCCTGACAGATCTTCTTTTTATAACAGAAATAAGGTTCTGCTTATGCTTCTTGCTTTCTTTGCAGGCGGGGCCGGACTGTTGACTGCCTATTCAACGGGACCTGTCCCTTTTTTGGTTATTCTCGTTATGAGTATAATGGGCCTGTCTTACAATTTGAAACTTCTGCCGGAACGTTTTTCCCACGGCAAGTACAGGAGAATAAGGGATATCCCGGGATCAAAAACAATTTTGATTGCAATGGCATGGGGAATCGTTACTGCTGTATTGCCTTTCCTGTCTGTATCCAAACATATTGGTCTGGATAACGTATTAGTATTTTTCTGGTCCATAAGCCTTGTCTTTGTGAGAACCGCATTCTTTGATATTCTAGACATGCAGGGAGACCATATTGTGGGGAAAGAGACCATTCCTATACTGATGGGGGAAAAGCGAGCTCTGCGCCTTTTAAAAACCATACTGATAATAAATGTTGGGATTTTGCTTGTATCCAGTGCATTTCATTTTATTTCAACCCTTGGACTCGCACTTGCAATCTGTCCGGTTTTTATCTTTATTGTCCTTTCAGCCCATGAACAGGGCTATATGCTTCCCGGCACAAGGCTGGAGTTTCTGGTTGAAACTAACTTTTTTGCGGCAGGTGTTATTACACTTATCTGGTCTCTGTTTTGTTAAAAGTGCATTTGATGTTTAAAAAATCAGCTTATCAATCTATTTCCTGAATTTTGCATGAAAATTAATGAGATTTTTTAAACGGCTTAATTGGAGCGGGTATAGACAAAATCACATAATCCTAGTTTTTACCCAAATGTTAAACCCGCCTGCCACTGCGAGGCACGAGCGGGCAGG
>CAZKDT010000031.1:0-13251 GCA_964551515.1 uncultured Desulfobacteraceae bacterium
CCGCTCGTGCCTCGCAGTGGCAGGCGGGTTTAACATTTGGGTAAAAACTGGGATTGTGTGATTTTGTCTATACCCGCTCCAATTAAGCCGTTTAAAAAATCTCATTAATTTTCATGCAAAATTCAGGCAATAAAGAATCCTGGCCCAAAGAACCAGGTTTTTCAGGGCAAATTAAATTGTCAAGTTCAAGCGTTTCCTGCTCACATATCCGCCGAATAGTCTGCAAGAATATCGTCCGCTATGTTATCAATGAAACAGGAGGGGCGGTTCAAGATCATTCCCGAGACTCTATCATAAACTTGAACCGGATATGTAAAAAACAGATTTTCTTTAGCCCGTGTCGAAGCAACGTACATCAGCCTCAATTCTTCCTCAAGCTCTTTTTTACTGTGCAAAGCATACATGGAAGGAAATCGTCCCTCAAGAGCCCAAATAATAAAGACCGTATGCCATTCAAGACCTTTGGCGGAGTGTATTGTTGAAAGAATGAGACGGTCCTCACCCTGATCGTCGGTAAAAAAAGATTTGTTTAGACTTGTATTTGGCGGTTCAAGAGCCATATCAGCCAAAAACTGTTCGAGATTTCTGTACCGTTCCATTATCGTTAAAAGATGCTCAAGATCTCTTGTACGTTTCGGATGATCGTCATATTTTTCTTTTAAAATGGGAACATAATAATTGACGATGGCTTCACCCATTTGGGAAACGGACATGGGTTTTGAATCAATAGCTGAAAAAAGTTCTTTCAATCTAACGATATTTCTTGATCGCCTTGATTTGGGTTTGATTGCAAAAATCCCCGTATATCCTGCTTTTTCAGCCAGGATTTTTTCATAAATATCCATAGCGGTTTTTGGACCGATATTATCTAAAAGAAGAAGTATTCTATACCAGCTTATCCTATCAAGAGGATTAAAAAGAACTCTTAGATGGGCCAGAACATCTTTAATATGTGCAGCTTCGATGAATTTAAAACCACCCACCTTGATAAAGGGAATTCCATTTCTACTCAGTTCAATTTCAAGATCAAAGGAATGAAAACTTGCTCTAAAAAGCACTGCGATCTGCCGCAAAGGAATACCCTTATCATTGATCTCTTTAATCTTTTTAACCACAAATCGTGATTGGTTGTTTTCACTCCGGGTATTTATAAGTAACGGTAAGGACCCGCCTGATTTTTGAGTAAAGAGAATCTTTGAGTATTTCTTCTCAGCCCGTTCAATAATGATGTTGGTAAGTTTTAATATGGGTTGGACACTGCGATAGTTTTCTTCCAGTTTAATTATTCGAGTGCCGGGAAATACTTCCGGGAACCTCATAATATTTTCAATATTTGCACCCCTGAAAGCATAGATACTTTGTGAATCATCCCCAACAACCATGACATTTTTGTTGATACCCGCAAGAAGATATATGATTTCCGCCTGAATCTTATTGGTATCCTGATATTCATCAACCATCACATATTGGTATGTTGAGCAAATATTGTCACGAACGTCAGAGTGATTTTTCAAAAGAATTTCTAAATATACCAAAAGGTCGTCATAATCAAAAAAATTATTTTCGGCTTTTTGTTTTTGGTAAGCCTTGGAAAGTGCAACTATGGCTTCTAAATGAGAAATAAAATGAGGATAATCATTTAAAATCACATCTTCAACAGGTAGAACTTTGTTGACAGCCCGGCTGAAAATATTGGCCAGGGTTCGTTTTCTGGGAAAGGAGCGGTTTCTTGAAAATGCTCCCATTTCTTTTCTCAACATACTAATTAGCTGTTCGGCATCCGTACGGTCTATAATGGAAAAGTCATGTGCAAATCCTATTTTGGAAGCATATCTTCGCAGAACAGCATGGGAAAAAGAATGAAAAGTTCCCCCGGAAACCCTTTCACATCTATTGTCAAGCAACGCTGAGGCTCTCTTCAGCATTTCCTGGGATGCTTTGCGAGTAAATGTTAGTAGAAGAATGGCTTTCGGTGATATCCCTTCTTCTACCAGACGTGCAACCCGATAGGTTAAAGTTCTGGTCTTTCCGCTTCCCGCCCCTGCGATAACAAGAAGCGGCCCTTCTTTGAAATTAACCGCTTCCAATTGGGAAGGATTTAGTGCTTCTTTATAGGGAACGAGAGAATTTTTTTCCATTTATGATATGTAAAATAAAATTAGAGAAAATTTATTTAATAACATATTTTATTAAGTATTCAAACAAATTTATTTTTCATAAGGTTAAAGGGTTGTCAACAGTTGTATAGTCTTTTTATATGGTCAACATATTTTGTTGACTTTTAAAAAAAAGATGTGTAGTGATTTATTAAAGAGTAGTAATTGTGCTAAAAAACTATTTATTGATCAAGGAGGAAAACAAAATGAATAAATTAAGAGATCAATTGAAGACAATAAGCAAGTCGCTTACTTCCCTTTCCAATCAAATTGAAAAGATCATTAAACAGGTTGATAAGATTCGGCCAGAGAAAGTGGCTTCTGCTCCCAAAAAGACTACGTCAAAGAAGAAAGTAGCTGCTAATAAGGTTCCTGCTAAAAAGGTTCCTGCTAAAAAGGTTCCTGCTAAACAGCCAACAGTTATTGACACCATATTAAATACCATCAAAAGGAGCAAGAAAGGGGTTACCATCGCCCAGCTTAAAGAAAAAACCGATTTTAATTCAAAACAGCTCAGTAATGTGCTATATAAACTTTCAAAAAAAGGAAAAATTCACGCAAAGTCGCGTGGTCTTTATGTTAAAAAATAATATTTAAGGAATGGATCGACGGGCTTTGGATATTAAGTTCAGCAAAATGTTTTGAAGCAAAAGGAAACAAGCCTTCAGTATGCCTCATGAGTAAAATCGGATATGCTGAAGGTTTTTAATTTTGAACAATAATATTTCTCTTTTTAAACTCTTACCATAAAAAATGTACCTCGGGGATATAATCGTGCGTAAAAAGCTTTTTGGCCCTTTTATTACGACAGCTTTACTATGTGCCGCTATAATAGGTGTTCTATTTTCATGTACTTTGGTTAATCAAAGTGTCCAAGTCGGCAGTAAAAGGGATGTCGCAAATATCGAACCTTTGGTTAAATGGCCTCATGAAAAGAGCGACATTCTTCCGGATCCGGCCGTTATATTTGGAAAACTGCCGAATGGTTTCAGGTATGTATTAATGAAAAATTACAGCCCCAAAGACAGGGTCAGTATGCATCTGGATGTTCAGGCAGGTTCAATGTATGAGTCAGACAATCAGCAGGGGTTGGCCCATTTCTTAGAGCACATGCTTTTCAACGGCTCGGAAAATTTTAAACCCGGGGAACTGGTAAAATATTTCCAGAGTATCGGCATGCAGTTTGGACCGGATGCAAATGCTCATACCGGTTTTAATGAAACCGTTTATGACATGCTTTTGCCGTATGGTGACAGGGAAAATCTTAAGAAAGGCCTGACTGTAATTAAAGACTTTGCTGAAGGCGCGCTTTTTTTACCGTCGGAGGTTGACAAGGAACGGCGTGTGGTTCTGGCTGAAAAACGAACACGCGATTCTTCATCATATCGAACATTTATCGCTACATTGAATTTTGAATTTCCTCATGCAAAAATATCCAAAAGACTTCCTATCGGTAAGGAAGAAATACTGAAAAAGGCGGACCATAAACGGTTGAGGGAGTTTTATGACACATGGTACAGACCGGAGAAAATGATACTTGTAATGGTGGGAGATTTTAATACCAACTCGGCGATTTCATTAATAGAAGAAAAATTTTCCTCATTATCGACCAGGGCGTCTCCTGAGCCTGAGCCAGATCTTGGAGAGATAAATCATTTCGGGATAAAACCCTTTTACCACCTTGAAAAAGAATCGGGAAATACCTCAATAAGCATAAAAGTTGTAGAAAAGGTTTCCAAAAAACCGGATTCTTTTGCCTTCCAAAAAAATAAACTTATCAAAAATCTTGCCAACCGCATTGTTCAGTATCGCCTGAATGCTATGGTCAGCAAAGCAAACACCCCCTTTACCTCGGCATCCATTAACTCAGAAATTTTCATGCAACAAATTAAACATGCTGAGATTACAGCCGAGTGTAGCCCGGAAAACTGGAAGAGATCTCTTTCTCTTATCGAACAAACTTTAAGGAAGGCATTAAAATTCGGATTTACTGAATCAGAACTTGAAAGGGTAAAAAAGGATTTTCTTTCAGAACTCGACAATTCAGTAAAAAAAGCTGCCACACGCAACAGCCGGAATCTGGCACGGGAGATATTATGGAACTTAAATGCAGACCGGGTTTTTTTGTCGCCGGAACAGAAAAATGAACTTTTTACTCCGCTTATCAATTCTTTTACCTTGCAAAATGTCCACGATGCCTTCAAGGAGATCTGGGCGCCGGAACACAGGCTTGTACTTGTAACTGGCAATGCAGAATTGACAGGGACGGATAAGGATTCCCACCGTCAGATACTTGCAGCTTACTTCAAAAGCAACAAGGTACAGGTGTCAAGACCGGCTGAAAAACAAACGGTAACTTTCCCTTATCTTCAGGAACCCGGTAAAGAAGGCCGGATTATCCGGACAAAAAAGATCCCTGATCTTGGAATTATCCAGGTTGATTTCAAAAACGGAATCCGCCTTAATTTGAAGAAAACTGATTTTAAGGCAAATCAAATATTGATTAATCTTGCCTTTGGCTCGGGCAGAATTTCCGAACCAATAAACAAACCCGGTCTTTCTGAGCTAAGCGCCAAAGTAATTAACGAAAGCGGACTCGGAGCATTGGACAAGGATAGGGTTGAACGTGCCATGGCGGGAAAAAGCACGGATGTTTTTTTCGATGTTGCGGAAGATCATTTTTACTTCAAAGGGAAAAGCGTTACTCACGAAGCACCGCTGTTGTTTCAGCTCCTTTATGCACATCTGGTTGATCCAGGTTTTCGTGAAGATGCTTATACCCTCTCCATGGAACGGGTCAGGCAGGAATATCTGGAACTTTCGAGTTCAATCGATGGCGCCATGGTACTTTCAGGAGACCGTTTTCTTGCCGGAGGAGACACCCGTTTCGGACTTCCCTCTTTTGAAGAATTCAAGCACCTGACCCTCGATCATGTGCAGTCATGGATCGAAACATCATTAAAAACTGATACTATAGAAGCATCGGTAGTGGGAGATTTTGATGTTGATTCGGTCATAAAATTGGCTGCTAAATATTTGGGAACTCTTTCCTTTCATACAGAAGTTCATAAATCAGCAAGATCAAGATTGCCAGAATTTCCCGTCGGTCGATCTCGAAACATATCTGTTATGACAAAAATTCCTAAAGGTATGGTAATTGTGACTTATCCAACCGAAGATTTATGGAATATAAGCAGAACACGCCGTTTATCCGTGCTGGCAGATATTGTTTCGGACAGGCTTCGCGAACAGATCCGTGAAAAGCTTGGCTCCGCTTATTCTTCATTTGCCTTTAACAGGCCGAGCCGGGCTTATCCGAAGTATGGGGTTTTTCAAGCAAGGGTTTATATTAACCCAGAAGAAGCAAATATGTTAGTAAACAAAATAAAGAAAATAGTGTCCGATCTTGCTGTTAAAGGAGTAACCCAAGATGAATTACATCGGGCATTATCTCCAACCCTTACCAGTATTAAAGAAATGATGCGTACCAATGATTACTGGCTTAATACAGTGCTTACGGGTTCCAAAGAACATCCCCAACAGCTCGACTGGAGCCGCACAATAATGAAAGATTATGCTTCTATTACAAAAGAAGAGGTGTTGAATATTGCGAAGAAATACCTGGATAAGGGAAAGGCGGCAACGATTATAGTGAAACCTAAGTAGATCCCAAGGGAGCATTACCGATTTGTTAAAATGGTTTTCACCCATTAACTTATTCATTTTTTGAGCGAAAGCCTTGCAATCAGGTTTCAGGTGTCAGAAGTAAGAAACGAATTAGCTGATACCTGAAACCTGACACCTGAAACCAAAAAAAGTATTGGATAGCAATTAACAAACTGGTAATGCACCTGATCCTAAATTATTGCTCAGTTTAACAAATTCCTCTATGGTAAGTGTCTCAGCCCGCCGAACAGGATCTATGCCTGACCTTTCAAGCATATTTTGGGCAGCATTTGTATCAATATTCAGTTCGCTTGCCGCAAGCGCGTTTTTAAGAATTTTTCTTCTGTTTCCAAAAGCCGCTTTGATAACACTGAAGAAGTAGGCCTCATCATTAGCGGAATATTTTATTTTTTTTTTAAATCTTAATTCAAGAACTTCGGAATCTACTTTGGGTTTTGGGAAAAAAACTGACGCTTTAACATCCGCTATTTTTTTTATGTTGGAACAGTACCCAAGCATAACGCTAAGTCTTCCATAATCCTTGCAGCCGGGTTGTGCAGTAATGCGCTGAGCCAATTCCTTCTGAAGCATGAAAACCGCCCGAGTTAATGCTGCTCTGGCTTTTATAAGTTGGACAAGAATCTGAGAAGATATGTTGTAGGGCAGGTTGCCCATGACCACCACCTTTTGCCCAATATTTTCTGCCAGCAATTTAATATCAATGTTCAGTATGTTTTTTCCCATTATAACAACATTTGAAAGATTACTTGCAAGAATCTCTGTTTTCAAAATATCTATGATTTTGCGATCTTTCTCAACCGCAAAAACCTTTCTGGCTACGCGGGCCACAGGAATGGTTAACGCACCCAGGCCGGCCCCTATTTCCAAAACAACGTCTTCCGGTAAAATTCCAGAACGGTTCACAATCATTTCTGCAGTATTCTGATTTACCAAAAAATGCTGCCCCAGTTGTTTTTTAGGTCTAATGTTATGAAAAACCAGCAGTGTTTTTGGTGAGGTCATAGTGTTATATGAAAGAACAATTAACTGTTCTTGATATTCTGTAATTTTTTAAAACCACGAGTCTTTTAATGGTAACTTGTTTATCCCATCGAAATGTAACGCTGGAGTTGAAGAAAAAGATTAATTCCCTGAGGTTTTACGCGATCGTATCCTTGTAATAATGTTACGCGTTATAAAATATGCGGCAATCCCCGGAAGAATTCCCAGTATTATTCCACCAACTATCATGGCTATAGTGACATCCGTCCCAAGCTTTATCAGTTCTAAAACCGATTCGTATTTTACGTCAAAGGGAGCTGGATGGCAGAAAATAAAAATTCCTATCTTATAACTTCCCAGATAAAAAAAAGGTGCGGAAATCGGGTTGCCAAACCAGACACCAATGGCAGCGGCGGCTTTACTTCCGCGCAAGATTAACGCCAGAGCCACGGCGATAACCGTATGAAACGGCATGGTAGGGGTTATGCCCACAAAAACCCCGATGGCCATACCCATGGCGATATAATGGGGATTCCCCTCAAGTTTTTTTACCCGTCTAACAAGCTCACGGAGATTATACTTTTTTAAAAAGCCCTCCGATTTTTTGGAACCCTGTTGTTTTTCTGCTCCTTTTATCCGGGCATTGCTCATAAGCCTGCAGTGTGTCTTCAAATCCTAATCGAGCCAATACTCGATTATGCGTTATCCGTTAATAGAAAAACTTTAATTATATGTCTTCGCTCAATCATAATCAAATTATCACGAAAGGTTTTCATTTTCAACGGTTCATTATTAATGGCGTATTACCTGAATATTGCATGAAAATTAATGAATAAAAAAGATCATCATCCGACCTGCCCGCTCGTGCCTCGCAGTGGCAGGCGGGTTTACCATCTGGGTAAAAAGTATGATTTTATGATGTTGTATAAATCCGCTTCAACTAAGTTGTTTAAAAACTCTCATTAATTTTCATGCAAGATTTAAATATTATACAGCATCGTGAATAAATTGTATAACTTGACTTTTTATATGTTATCAAGTAATTTTTATATTGTATTTTGCTTATAATAGTAATTCTCCCAATTTTAAAAACCCGTCATATAAGGAGGATCCCATGGCAAAGAAAAAAGGGAACTATGTAAGTTTTGATGCAATGGTAAAGTTCTTCATCAAGTATTATAATATTCCGACTCGGAAAGATATTGACAAACTCATGACCAAAATGGATCGTCTGGAAATGCTCATAAAGTTGTCTGCGATGACCGGCAAAACGGGTGTAACAGCCTCTAAAAGCAGAGCATCTGGTGGCAGGACCGCAATGACTTCTTCTGATGAAGCATTGGAAGTAATTAAACGATTCAAACAAGGTGTAGGGTTTGCTAATATTCAAGCGCGAACAGGTTTTGGAGACAAAAAACTTCGCAATATTATTTATCGTTTGCATAAAATGGGCAAAATTGTTCGCAAGAGTCGAGGCCTGTATATAGCTTCTTAGTAATTGTCAATTGTTGATTAAAGATTGGAATGTTAATATTAGAAGGAAATTTCGTAACATCTCAATAAGTTCTGGTGTATCAAATGGTGATATTGAGCCGAATCCATAATTTATTGAGAACTTACGAAACTTCCTGTTTATTATTTTTTTTATTAAGAAGGGTTTTATCAATATAATTGTTATCCCAAAAACCATTATTCCATTAGTCCAAATTGTGAGCGAAGCGAAGTCACTTGTGATTTCGTGGAAGTTTGGTGGAACTGGGTTATTTGAGGAAAAATAATATATTTTAGGCATTTTTAATTAAGGGGTTACTTATGAATACACTTCAGGATCGCAACAATCCAGATATAAAAGAAGGAAACCGTATTTTCGGTTATTTTATCAGGCAGGTCGTAGAACTTAAGGAAATCGGCGCATCTCTTTATCTGCTTGAACATACCGTTACAGGTGCCAGGCATATTCACATCAGTAACAGCGACAAAGAAAATACATTTAGCGTCGCCTTTAAGACGGTCCCTTCGGATTCAACCGGTGTTGCTCATATCCTTGAACATACCGTTTTATGCGGTTCTAATAAATTTCCCGTACGTGATCCTTTCTTTTCCATGCTTAAAAGGAGTTTGAGCACTTTCATGAACGCCTTTACTTCATCGGACTGGACCATGTATCCTTTTTCCACTCAAAACAGAACAGATTTTTACAACCTCATGGATGTTTATCTGGATTCCGTTTTTTACCCTAGCATCGAAGAACTTAGCTTCAAGCAGGAGGGACACCGCCTGGAAATAGAAGAGGATACAAAAGACTCTAATTCTGTGAACCTGGTTTATAAAGGAGTTGTATACAACGAAATGAAAGGCGCCATGTCATCGCCGAAGCAGGTTATGGTCCAATCTATTTTAAATGCTCTTTATCCTGAAACAACCTATAGCTACAATTCCGGCGGAGATCCTTCGGTAATTCCTCAATTGACATATGATCAGCTTAAGGCGTTTCACCGCCGGCATTATCATCCCAGCAATGCTTTTTTTTATACATACGGGGATCTGCCTTTAAGAAACCATCTCAAATTCATCAACGATAAAATCTTTACGCATTTTGAAAGCATGGATCCGAAAACCGATGTTCCTTCCCATCCCCGCTGGATCACACCAAGAAAGAAGACATATTTTTATCCATTGGACAAAAATGAAGACCCATCAAAAAAATGCCAATTGTGTGTGGCATGGCTTACCTCCGACATCAAAGATCCTTTTGAGGTGCTGATTCTAACGATTCTTGAGCAAATTCTTCTCGGGAATTCCGCATCTCCCCTGCGCAAGGCACTCATAGATTGTAAACTCGGAACAGCGCTTTGTGACGGAACCGGATTTGATGCAAACAACAAGGATACCATGTTTGTCTGCGGATTGAAAGATGTTGAGGAATCTGCCGCTGATAAAATTAACTCCATAATATTTAATATTCTGGAGGATCTCTCGAAAAACGGTATTGATAAAAAAATGATTGAATCCGCCATTCATCAGCTGGAGTTTCATCGTAAAGAGGTAACAAACATACCTTATCCATATGGTATCAAGTTGCTGTTGACATTTGCCGGCAGTTGGTTTCATGGAGGTGATCCGGTGAGAATTTTGCAGTTCGATGCCGATCTTGAGCGGCTTCGAAATGAGATCTCCAAGGGGCCCTTCCTTGAGAACCGGATTAAAAAGTATTTTCTGAACAATACGCACCGGGTGCTCCTTACTCTTGTTCCTGATCCGTTAATGGAAAACAAAGAGCGCCATCGCGTTACAGCAGAGCTCGACCGGATTCGTGCTGAACTGACACCATCCGAACTTGAAAAAATAAAAAAAGATGCCCACGCGTTAAAACAACTCCAGGAAGACAAAGAGGACGTTTCCTGTCTTCCCACATTGGCTCTTGAAGAGATTCCCCCAACGATTCAAATCGTGAAAGCGTCAACCGCTTATGACACCGTACCTGCCACTTGTTATGGGCAAACAACCTCCGGCATCTTTTATTTTTTGGGGGCTGCCGGGAGCGGATTAGTGCAAAAAAATTTGATCCCCCTGGTTCCTTTTTTCTGTCACGCCTTTTCCAAGGTCGGCACGGCCATTCATGACTATACAGAAATGGCACAGCGAATTGATATGTATACCGGCGGTATCGGCTTGTCGTGCCATGCCCGTACCGGTTTTAACGATGCAGGATCTTGTATACCCCTTGTAGTTATTAACGGAAAGTGCCTGGTTCGAAATCAGGACCACCTATTTGACATCATTAAAGAATTTTTGCGCAAATTTGATTTTTCAGATCTGGTTCGTTTGCGAAGCCTTTTTCTGGAGTATCGTGCAGGCCTGGAATCAATGATTGTGCAAAACGGCCACCGGTTAGCCATGTCCATGGCTTCAAGAAATTTTTCTTCAGCAAGTGCACTGAACGAAGCCTGGCACGGAATTCAACAGCTTCAAACCATAAAAGCAATAACCCATGACCTTACAGACGATAAACTGAAATCCATCTCTGAAAAACTTTTCATTATCGGCAAAACACTTTTTACACGTAACAACTTTAAAATGGCGCTGATTGGTGAAGAACACGCGATTTCAGCAGCTTCTTCGGCTACGGCATCCATACAAAACGGACTCATACACAGGCCGGAATTATTAACGTCGGGGCATGGATTTGTGCCGCCGGAAATCGATTGTGATCATCAAATCCCCAGAGAGGGATGGAGCACATCGTCATCCGTTTCATTTGTGGCCAAGACCTTTGAGACGGTGAGGCTGGGACATGAGGATGCACCGGCCTTATCCGTGATAAGCAAAATACTCAGATCATTGTATCTGCATCGCGAGATTCGGGAAAAAGGTGGGGCATATGGGGGATTTGCCGTTTACGATACTGAAAACGGACAGTTTTGCTTCGCTTCTTACAGGGATCCGCATATAGTTTCCACTCTAAAAACATATGATAATGCCCGGGATTTTATAAGATCCGGCAACTACGGCGATGAAGACATCAAAGAGGCAATCCTCCAGGTATGCTCTGACATTGACAAACCCGAGCCACCGTGGAGCGCGGCCAGAAAGGCTTTTTTCAGGAAGATCGTTTTCTTGGCGGATGAAACCCGTGAACAATTCAAGCAAAAACTTCTTACCCTGACCCGCAATCAGGTTATAGACGTTGCCCAAAAATATTTTGATAACAGCAACCAAAACCAAGCGGTGGTCGTGATATCGAATGAAGACAGATTGAATGCGGCAAACCAGCAGCTTGCGAACACCCCTCTAAAACTATTCAGGATTTAGTTACTTAATTGTAAGTTTGGTGCTTTTTGTGGCAAAACTTTTTTCTTCTCGCCACAAAGGCACCAAGACACTAAGGCGCCGCCCCAGAGGTGCTCTGCCCCGGAGGGAAAGAATAACAAAATAAAATCCTTCGTGGCTTTGTGCCATGGTGGCAAATATTTCTTGTTTCCGGCCCGTCCACCTTACTCCGTTTGGCAGGAGGGCGGGCTTGTCCGGGTTAGTTTTTGATTATGAAAATAAACGGTAAAAATCTTCGGCCCATTTGGCTCGATTCGGACTTAAATGTTGTAAAAATTATCGACCAGAGACGTCTTCCCCACGAATTTGCAATTGTGGATCTTAAAACCGTTGATGATGTTATCATGGCCATCACGGAGATGTATGTAAGAGGGGCGCCCTTAATCGGAGTGACGGCTGCATATGGCGTCTATCTTGCCATTTTGAATTCACCGGTTAATTCCCTTGGGAATGACTATTTAATACAGGAATGCACAAGGTTGAAAGCGGCCAGGCCCACGGCGGTTAATCTGGCTTGGGCTGTGGATAGAGTTTTATCTAACGTGTTAAAAACAAACACCATTTCAGATAAGACTATCATGGCCCGTAAGCAAGCCCAAGAGATTACCGAGGCAGAAGCTGAAAATTGCCGAAAAATCGGAGAACACGGACTAAGCTTGATTCATGAAATCAGCCGTAAAAAACAAGGCTATACAGTTGATCTGCTTACCCATTGCAATGCCGGATGGCTGGCCTGCATCGAGTATGGCACGGCTACTGCGCCGATCTATGCCGCATTTGATAACGGAATAGATGTACATGTATGGGTTGACGAAACCAGACCCCTGAACCAGGGTTCAAGGTTGACGGCATGGGAACTTGGTAAACATGGTGTCAAACACACGGTCATAACAGACAATGCCGGCGGCCATCTCATGCAACACGGTATGGTTGATATGGTCATCGTCGGTACGGACAGAACAACATACACTGGAGATGTTGCTAATAAAATCGGAACCTATCTCAAGGCCCTTGCAGCCAGGGACAATAACATACCTTTCTATGTTGCCCTGCCATCGAGCACTTTCGACTGGGATATTAAAGATGGAATAAAAGAGATCCCCATAGAAGAGCGAGAGCCGGATGAAATAAGGTATGTCCAGGGGCTGGACCGGGGGACTATTAGAAATGTTTTAATTCCTCCCAAAACAAGTCCTGCCGCCAATTTTGCTTTTGATGTCACACCGGCAAGGCTGGTTACCGGTTTTATAACGGAACGGGGGGTCTGTAAAGCATCAGAAAAAGATATACTCAGTCTGTTTCCTGAAAAGAAAGTATCAATTTAGCTTTATGAAAATAATCATCTCTTCCTCTCTGCGCATTCTGCTTTTTGGCTTTGAAACATCTTCATTAATCAACAGACTCATAGATGTTTTTTTAAAGATCGGAAGGCTTTATGTTTAGATCCATGGTTGCGTGTGCATAAGGATCAAAATCAATGAGTAATACCCCCTGTCTTTTAAAGATAGTGAAGATGAAAGGTTAATGGACGATAATAATTACATACCTGAATTTTGCACGAGACGGAGGCTTTCATATGCAAGGCATTTAAGGGTGA